>CANGHD010000006.1 GCA_947453525.1 Paracoccaceae bacterium
CCCGCTCGCCCGCGTCGGCCGCCACGTGCCGCCGCAGGACTGGAACGCGCTGATCTCTTCCCCCGATGTGGCGGTCATCGACACGCGCAATGCCTATGAAATCTCGATTGGCACGTTTCGGGGCGCGATCGACCCCGGCACCTCGACCTTCCGGGAATTTCCGGCATGGTGGCAGTCCAACCGCGACAAATTCGAAGGCAAACGCATCGCCATGTTCTGCACCGGTGGCATCAGGTGCGAGAAATCCACCAACTATCTGTTAGGCCAAGGCGTGTCCGAGGTCTTTCACCTGCAAGGCGGCGTGCTGAAGTATTTGGAAGACGTCGCCGAAGACAAAAGCCTGTGGCAGGGCGAGTGTTTCGTCTTCGACCACCGCGTTGCCGTGGGGCATGGGCTGAAACAGGGCACATCGCAGATGTGCCGCGCCTGCGGTCATCCGCACGCGGAAGGAATGGAGTGCCCCGAATGCGGGCCGCAACAGATTGTAGCCATCACAAATTAGCATTTGACCCTGCCGCAGGTTAGGGCGATTTTGCCCGCCTTCACAGGCAGGTGCGCGATGACAAAACCCTCCGTTTTCACTCCGGTTCTCATCGCGGGCGGCGCGGTGCTGATGCTGTCCTTCGCCCTGCGCGCCAGCTTCGGCGTGTTCCAAATCCCGATCGCGTCAGAGTTCGGCTGGCCAAGGTCGGATTTCTCGATGGCCATCGCCATCCAGAACCTCGCTTGGGGTATCGGCCAGCCGGTCTTCGGCGCCATGGCCGAACGCTTCGGTGACCGCAAGGCGATCATCCTCGGCGCGTTGCTTTACGCGCTGGGGCTGCTGCTGTCAGGCTTTGCCAGCACACCCGGCACCATGCAGCTTCTCGAGATCCTTGTGGGCTTCGGCATCGCCGGCACCGGCTTCGGCGTGATCCTTGCCATCGTGGGCCGCGCCACCAGCCCGGAAAACCGCTCGCTGTCCCTCGGAATCGCCACTGCGGCAGGCTCGGCCGGGCAGGTCATCGGCGCCCCTGCCGCCGAATTGCTGTTGCAGCACTACCACTGGCAGACCGTCTTCGGCATATTCGCCGTGGCGATCCTGTTCACGCTGTTTGCGCTGCCCTTCCTGAAAGCGCAGCCGATGGCCACGAAGGCCGAGTTGAAGGAAAGCCTTGGCACCGTCCTGCTGCGCGCCTTCAAGGACCCGTCCTATGCGATGATCTTCATGGGCTTCTTCTCCTGCGGCTATCAACTGGCCTTCATCACCGCCCACTTCCCCGCCTTCGTGACAGAGCGGTGCGGCGCCATAGACCCGACCGGAATGCTGGCCGGGATTGGCATCACCACAACCTCGGCTTTGGGCGCCATCGCCATCTCCGTGATCGGCCTGTTCAACATCGGAGGCTCCTTGCTGGCGGGTTACTTCGGCAAGCGTTATTCCAAAAAATACCTGCTGGCCGGGATCTATACCGGGCGCACGCTGGCATCGATCGCCTTCATCATGCTGCCGATGACCCCGACCACCGTTCTGCTGTTCTCCGCCGTCATGGGCTCGATGTGGCTGGCGACTGTGCCGCTGACCTCGGGCCTTGTCGCTCACCTGTACGGCATCCGCTACATGGGCACGCTCTACGGCTTTGTCTTCCTCAGCCACCAGTTGGGATCGTTCATGGGCGTCTGGCTGGGTGGCACGATGTATGACCTGACCGGAGATTACACCACCGTCTGGTGGATCGGCATCGCCGTCGGTGCCTTCTCGGCCCTGATCCACCTGCCTATCCGCGAAAGGCCTGTGACGCTGCAACCCGCGTAATGCTTCCCAAGCCGGGGTTCCTGCGCTAACCAACGGAGAAATACCGAAGGTCCGCATGTCCCAACCCCTCGCCCCCCGCGTTATCCTGATGAACGACACTTCCGGCCGCAGCCATCACGGCTGCTCGCGCGTCATGCGACTCTTGAACCTCGGGCTGGCGCGGCATGGCGCGCTGGTCATCCACCACAGCATGGCCCGCTCTGACTGGACCCGCGAAAAAGGCTTTGCCGAGGCGCTTGGCAAAGCCGACCTCGTCGTGATCAATGGCGAGGGCACCCTGCACCATGGCCGCGAAGCCGGGCGGACCTTACTAAACGTCATCCCGGCAGCAAAGGCCAAAGGCGTTCCGGTCGCCTTGATCAACGCGCTCTGGCAAGACAACCCGCCGGAGTGGCTGGACCTCATCTCCGGCGCCGCCCTGATCGCCACCCGCGATCAGCGCAGCGCCGCTGAGCTCTCCAAACTGGACAACGTCCGCAGCCTGCCAGACCTGTCGCTTTCCGCCGGAGCGGAGCTACAAGCCGGCCCCCGCGACCGCCTGTATTTTGGCGACTCCGTCCGCTGGTCCACCCGCCGCGCCTTGGCGCTGGCGGCCAAGCGCCTGAAGGCCGATGCCCTGCTGCCCACCAAAACCCGCGCCTCATCCGTCTGGACCGGCAAACCCTTCGGCCCCTGGCTCTCCGCCGCCTACCACGGCGCCGCGCCCTTCGGCCTGCCCCCCCTGCAACTGTCGGCCACCGAGGCGGATTACCTCCGCCTCCTTGGCCGCGCCCGGATGCACGTCACCGGTCGCTTCCACGGCATCTGCCTGTCGCTCGTCACCGGCACGCCGTTCCTCACCACTGGTTCCAACTCTTGGAAGATCGAGGCCCTGCTGGCTGACGCGGGCCTGGACAAATCCCGCGCCATCGCCGAGGAAGACCTCGCAACCCTCACCCAGTCCGACCTGAACCGCCCCTTCTCGCCCGAAGAGTCCAAAGGCATCGCCGCCTTCCTGTCCGAGGCCAAGCGCGAAAGCGAACGATTGCTCAAGGACCTCGCCGCCCTGGCGTGGAGAGGTCGCCCATGATCCTGACCTTCCTCTGGGCCAAGCTGTCCCGCAACGAAGCCACTCTTGAACGCCTGTCGCTATCGCCCGAGGCGCTGATGGCCGACCTGAAAGGCAAGACCGTTGCCCTGATCGGCAACGCCAAAAGCCTGTCGCAGGGCCAATTCGGCAGCCAGATCGACGCCGCCGACATCGTCATCCGCCTGAACGCCGCGCCGATGCCGTCAGCCGCCTCACATGGGACCAAGACCGACTGGATTGCCCTCTCCACCCCGATCCCGGCCGACATCTTGAAAGCCCGCAACCCCACCCGCCTCCTCTGGATGACCCGCAAGCGCAAACGCCTGCGCTATGCGCTGGCCACCCTCCCCGGCTTCTACCTCAACCGTCGCGGCGACGTGATGGCACTGCGAGCGAAAATCGACGTTCCCCCCACCACCGGCCTGATGATGATCGACCTCCTCTCGCGCTCCGAAGCGACAAGGATCACCCTGTACGGCTTCGACTTCTTCGGCTCGCTTTCGCTTTCTGGCAGCCGCACCGCCGATCAGGTCCCGCACGACTTTAACGCCGAACGCGGCTTCGTCGAGGCGCTCCTGACCCGCGACCCCCGGTTTTCCCTGATGAAGCCTACCGTTTCAGCGCGGTGATCCTGAGGCGGGCGCGTCGAGATGAACGGGGGACGGTCTTGCCGGCCATGGGATTGACCTTGCGGGGGACGGTCTTCGTCCGGACACCAGCCGTCTCGGCTTCCCGCCATTCCGCCGCTTTCGGCAGCGGCCGTCTCTACGTCAGAGACCGTCCCCGAAGGAAGACACCAAACTTGTACAGCGCAATGCGCAGCCGTGATGGCTTGGTCTTCTCGGCAAGGCCTTCCTTCAAGAAGGCAAATTCGTCAGCGCGGCCGTTCAGGCGGGCGATCCTCAGGTTGTCCTGCGCAAAAACCCGCTCGTAAGAGCGGCTCAGATCAATGCCCCGCAAATCTGAGGGATCGAACGCCCGCTTGAGGAAGATATCCGGGATATCCCCGGATATCGCATAGAACAGCGCTTTGGTGCGCACGCACTTTGAACACATCCCGCAATTGTCTGGCCGGGTGTCATAGTTCTTGCAGAATGAAATGGATCGAAGGATGCGCTCGTCCTGCAGTGCGACCGCGGCCTTTTCGGCTTTGGTGCGCTCAAGGCTCAGCAGATCGATTCCAAAGTTTTCACTCTTGAAAAGTGCAACGGCCGCTGAGGTGGTCCCATAGGGCCCGATCAGGCATTCATAGAAATCCGCGAAATCCGCAGCGATCATGGCCCGACTGTAGAAATTTTCATGCAAAAACAACGTGCCGGCCAGTTGAAATCCAAAACCGATATCAGGTTTGATTTCAAAGCGGCGCATGACGGATGAGGCGTTAGAACGGCTGATGATCTGAGAGTCAGAAACGCCCGACCGAAAGGCCTCGGTCTTTTTAAGCAGTTTCTCAAACCGGATCTGGTCGTCGCGCTTGTAGTCCATACCGTGGACGGTGATCAGGTCTGGGCGAAGGCCCGTCCTTGCGTGAAAGTCGTGCAAGGCGATGGTGCTGTCCAACCCGCCCGAAAAGGCCATCAATCTCTTTTCAGTTCTCGAAGCAGGTGTTTCCGCCATAGTATCTGCGGTTACCGAAATCGAGGTAAAAAGCTCCGGCTTCCAGGTCTCCCAGAGATGTGAAAGGCGTTCGGCGTTTCTGGCGGCGGTCGGAGAAACCGTTCCTGCAATATGAATATTCCGACCAAGGCGCATGGCAATCGGAAGCGCAAACCACACCGCGAAGTTTGAACTGACAAGCGCGGTGTCGTCGGGAAGACCCGAAAATATCTCAAACTCTTCACAGCGAACGTACACGTTCCCGGCCAGCCGCTCAGTGGTAACTGTCAGCATATGGTCTGATTTTTCCGGAATTGACGGGACATATCGGCGCGAAACGGCATAGACTTTGTCAAGTTGCATCCGCATTTCAGCACGCTGTGGCCCATTCCATACACCGTAAGTCACGATATGCAAGGCCTTGTTCGCTTGGGTCCTGGCGCCGCCGCCATGCGCCGTCGATTTCCCTTTCCCCGCTTGCCGTCATGCGATAAGGCCCCCAAGTCTTGGAAGGGTCCGAGGCTTTGACGTAAAGGAGAACCCCGATGGGCTACAAGGTCGTCGTCGCGGGTGCCACGGGTAACGTGGGCCGCGAAATGCTGAACATCCTCGCCGAGCGCGAGTTCCCGGTGGACGAGATCGCCGCACTGGCGTCGCGCAAATCTCTTGGCACTGAAATCAGCTTTGGCGAGAAGACCGTCAGGACCAAGGACCTTGAAACCTTCGACTTCACCGGCTGGGACATCGCGCTGTTCGCCGTGGGGTCCGAAGCCACCAAAATCTACGCGCCCCGTGCCGCTGCGGCAGGCTGCGTCGTGATCGATAACTCGTCGCTCTACCGCTACGACCCGCAAATTCCGCTGATCGTGCCGGAAGTGAACGCCGATCAGATTTTCATGGTGAAGAACAAGAACATCATCGCCAACCCCAACTGCTCCACCGCGCAGATGGTCGTGGCCCTGAAGCCCCTGCACGACCGCGCCCGCATCAAGCGCGTTGTTGTCAGCACGTACCAATCCGTGTCGGGTGCCGGCAAGGAAGGCATTGACGAGCTGTGGAACCAGACCAAGGGCATCTATGTCCCCGGTCAGGAAGTGGCGCCCAAGAAGTTCACCAAGCAGATCGCCTTCAACGTGATCCCGCAGATCGACGTCTTCCTTGACGATGGCTCGACCAAGGAAGAGTGGAAGATGGTGGCCGAGACAAAGAAGATCCTCGACCCCAAGATCAAGGTCGTGGCCACCTGCGTCCGGGTGCCGGTCTTCGTCGGCCATTCCGAAGCGATCAACATCGAGTTCGAAGAACCGCTCGATTGGCAGGAAGCGCAAGACATCCTGCGTGAGGCCCCCGGCGTCCTCCTGATCGACAAGCGTGAACCCGGCGGCTACATCACCCCCATCGAATGCGTGGGCGAATATGCGACCTACGTCAGCCGCGTCCGTCAGGACTCGACGATCGACAACGGCATCTCGCTCTGGTGCGTCTCGGACAACCTGCGCAAGGGCGCTGCCCTGAACGCGGTGCAGATCGCCGAAGTGCTCGGCAACCGCGTGTTGAAAAAGGGCTGAACACGTCTGGACGGGTTTGTCCCGAAACGCATCCGCCCGGCCCAAGCGGCAGGGCCGTGCCGCAACACAGTCGACCCAAAAGACCCTGCCCCAACCGGCAGGGTCTTTCGTTCATTGAATCCCCATTTGCCCCTTGTTCAAATCCTCCAAAGGGCATCTGGGCGGCTCTCCCGCCACCATGGGCCCAAAGTGAGCGGTCAGCCTGCCAGCGCCGCCAAGAAGGCCGCAAACAGTTTTCTCATCACCGGCTTCTTGTAGGGGAACAGGCTGGCGCTATCCAAGTCATGTACGATCATCGCCACATCCAGTTCAAAGACCAAAAGCCGCCCGTCCGGCAGTTCCGCGCAATCCAGCCCGAAGTAATCCAGCTCCAGCCTGTCGGCGACGGCCTGCATCGCCGGACCATGGCGCTTGGCGAAACCTGCATCAAACTCCGCCATCCAGGCCGACTCCAGCCCACGGCGGGCCGGGCTCCCCTCCATCCCCGCGTTCAGATAGTGCACCATCCAGTGCGGCGAGCAGGCCATGTGGCTGGCAAAGGGCTGCCCCTTGATCAGCACCACCCGCGCCTTGGCAAACATGCCATCCGCCCCGCGATAATCAACAAAAGGCGCGCAGTAGAACTCATCCTCGGGGTTGAGGGCCAGAAGGGCATGCAGATCGTCGGTCTCCTCAACCTTGACCAGCCCTTGCCCCCCATGTGACCCAATCGGCCGCACCACCGAGGGAAAGTCGAAAAAGCGTCCGGAATAGGCCGCCGCACTCAGCATCAGGCGGCTGATCCGGCGCGTTTCGGGGCAAAGAATGCCCGGCACTCCGGCGAGCATCGCGCTGACCCGGTCGCGCGATAGCCCTGCGATCAGGCCGGGTGCATTGTTCAGCACCCGCCCAGGAAAATCCTTCAACAACCGCGCCAGATTGCGCAACACGCCGGCATTCTCCGGCCCCTCACCCACCGCCATGAAGACCACGTCATGCGGCGGCAAGTTGTCCAGACTTTCCGTCTCCTCATCGACGAAATGCTGGATCAGCACGGCGTCCGACCCCGCCAACAGGAAATCGATCGGCGTGTTGGCCATGAAATCGCCCGGCGTCACCAGGGCGAGTACCCTTGGCCCGCTGCCCGCACCATGCACCACCTCATAACTTTGCTGGGCGCGTGTCGCAGCCCGCTGCATCACGCGCCCCTCTTGCGCCCAGATCCCGCCCTGCGCCAGCAACAGCGTCGACAGATCCAGCGCCGCCCCCGGATCGGCCACCTCCGCCACCGCCCGTCCGATCAGGCTGGACGCCAGCGGCCCAAGGTCGGCCTGTTCATAAAGCTGCCGCAGGATCGCCTCGTGACCAAGGCTTGAGGCGGCATGGGGTTTGAACGCCTTGCGGGCCGCGTGCTGCATGGGGGCTCCTTCTGAATGCATCCCGCAAGGATTAGCCCGCCAGAAATGAACGACGGGTTAGGACGGGCGGGATGGACGCAAAAAGGTCCGCCTCTTCACCCTCAGGCGGGGATCAATACAGCAGCCGCGAACGGACCAGGGAATTCTCCCGTGCTCAGACAGTTTCTGCTGGCGATCGCCCTGATCGCCGCACCCGTGGCCGTGTTTTCCGCATGGGAACACGGGTTCAAACCCAGCCCCACCGAAGCCGAGACCCCAACGCCATTGACGGCATGACGGGCTTCAAAACCCTCGTCACCGATGTGCACGCCATCGCCGCCCAGGGCGACCTGTCCTGCGTCGCGACCCGCGTCACCGATCTGGAAGCCGCATGGGATGACGCCGAAGACAAACTCCGCCCGCTGGACGAGGCGCAGTGGGGCGGCGTGGACGGCGAGATCAACGCCGTTCTGAAAGCCCGGCGCGCCGCCGCGCCGGATACCGCCAAGGTCCCCCAGACCCTCGCCGCCCTACAAACTGCCCTCGACATCCCCGGCGCTGCCATAGGCTCCGGCGGCGTGCGATTGGTCTTCGACAGCGCCGTGACCAACGCCGGCGGCCATCGGATTTCCCGCGTGGTCATGCGGAAGGAACTGGACAACCCGTTGGCCCTCAAGCCCAGCGCCGAGGCCACCGCCGTGAGTGCCAAAGCGAGCGAGCGGTGCACTGCCGATGATGACCGGCACGCCGTTTCGGCGCGGGCGCAGGCCCGGCTGCGATCGGAATGACCATGATCACCAACCGCGCGCCCAAAGTCTCCGCCGACTTCCGGATCATCAAGCTGCTGGCAGTCACGATGGGTGAAACCGCCGCCGACTGCAAGACTGTCGACATGGGGCCTTGGCCTGACCGTAACGTCCCTGCTGATGACCGCCGTGCTGACGGTGGCCCTGATTCTGCAATTCGCGCAGAAGCACTATGTGCGCTGGGCCAATTGGCGCGCCGTCGCGCGGATTTCCGTCGTGGGCACGCTTGCCTCCGACAACCTTGTCGACACTTTCGGCGTCACGCCGATCACCTCAACGGACCTCTTCACCGTCGCCCAGGGCATCGCCGCTGGCGACCTCGTGTCAGAGCAGTTTGGCCTCGGCGACATTGCAACCGGGGTCCTGTTCGCCTTGATCATCCGCTCCCTCTCGCTCGGCTATGCCTTCCTGAAGCTGGACCCGATCCTCGGTTTCTGGCTGGCCTATATCTTCACAAGGCCGCTCGGCGCTTCGGTCGGCGACTTCCTGTCGCAGCCGGGCGAGTATGGCGGACTGGGCCTTGGTGCCATCGTGACCTCGGCCCTGCTCCTTGGAACCATCATTCTTGTGGTGGCCAGGCAAAGCCTGACCAACAACGGGCTGGAAGCCGTCGAATAACAGAGGCGGGAGCCTCAGGCCCCCACCGCCTGCAGCGCCTTCTCCAGATCTTCCGATTGCTCGCAACTGCCGCACAGGGCTTTCAGCTTGGCCAGATTGCCCTTGGCCAGATCGATCTTGCCGGTCGAGATGAACAATTCGCCCTGATACTCCAGCGCGCCCAGATGGTTGGGGTTGATCGACAGCACCACCAGATAGGCCTTGGAACTGTCATCCATCTGCCCCAGCTTGCGATAGGTGAAGCCCAGAAGGTTCCACGCATCAGCATACTTCGCCTGCGCCTGCGTCAGGCTGACCAGCTTGGGCAGGGCTGCGGCGTAATTGCCCGCATCCACCAGCGTCTTGGCCTCGTCATAGGCCGAGGCAGCCGTCTCTGCAGGTGCCGTATTGTCACTTGTGCCCGCGGCCTCCGCCAAGGTGGCTGTGAGTGCGGCGATGATCAAAGTACCGACCAGAATTTTGCTGAACGCATGAGACATGATGAAGCTCCGGTTGAAACACCGCTGATGATAGGCACAGCCTGCAGATTCCCGGCTTCAAGCCTGCGTGAACGTCAGGCGAGCCGCTCGGCCTGCAACACCTGTCTGATCGAAAGGGCACATTTGCCCACGATCTCTTCCAGTTCCGCATCGGTGCAGTTGTACGGCGGCGCGAGAATGACGATATCGCCCCGCACGCCATCGACATTGCCGCCGACCGGATAGCAAATCAGCCCGTTCTCCATCGCCTGTGCCCGCACCTTTAGGAACAGCTTGCGAGACGCTTCGAACGGCTCCTTCGTGCCCCGGTCCGCCACCAGTTCCGCGCAGAAGAAATGACCCCGGCCGCGAATGTCGCCGACAGCATCGACCCCCGCCAAAGCCTCCGCCATCCAGTGCTTGATTCGGGCCTCGTTGCCCGCCACGCGCGCCAGCAAGCCATCGCGCGCGATGATCCTCTGCACCGCCACCCCCGCAGCACAGGCCGCCGTATGCCCGGTGAAGGTATGCCCCGTTCCAAACGCGCCATCCTTGGCCCGGATCACTTCCCACACCGCTGTCGTGCAGATGGCCGCTCCCAAAGGCACATAGCCCGCAGCCAGCCCCTTGGCGACCGACATGATATCCGGCTCCACCCCGTCGCGCTCCAGCGCGCGCCATGTCCCGGTGCGCCCCGCACCGCACATCACCTCATCGGCAATCATCAGCACGCCATAGCGGTCGCAAATCTCGCGCACCCGCCGCGCATAGCCGTCCGGAGCCGGCACGCAACCGCCCGCCGCCCCCACGACCGGTTCAAACACAAAAGCCGCAATCGTCTCGGGCCCCGCCGCCAGAATGGCCGCCTCCAGTTCCGCCGCGCAAGCCTCCCCCGCCGTCTCGGCACTGGCTCCCGCCACCGGCCGATAGGCATTCGCCGGCGACACCTTGATCGAGGGGATAAAGGCCCCCTCATAGGCCACCGTCCGCTCCTCAAACCCCGACAGGCCCAAGGCCCCCAGCGTGTTGCCATGCCAAGACCGCTGCCGCGAGATGAACCGCCGCCGTGTTTTCTGGCCATTGGCCGTATGGTACTGCAAGGCGATCTTCAGGCAGCTTTCCACCGCCTCAGACCCGGAAGTCACATATACCATCTCTCGCAGCGTGCCGCCGCAAAGCCCCCGGATGATCCCGGTCAACGCCTCCAGCGCATCCGTCGTGAAGTTATAGCGGTAGGCATGGGCAATATCCCCCATCTGCGCCATCACCGCGGCGTTCACCTCGTCATTGGCATGGCCCAGACAATAGACCGCGGGCCCGCCCGATCCGTCGATGTACCGCTTGCCCGAAGTGTCCCACAGATAACTGCCCTTGGCCCGCGCCACCTTCGGCAAGTGATCGGTGGCTTTCAGCGCTTCCGGGGCTTTGGCAGACATGGACATCTCCTTTTCGCCGCACCTTCGCAGCACCGTCTATCCTCGGCAAGAGCCTTGCCCGAGGTCCAAGCCCGGCCTAACCTTGCCGGCATCGGAGGAGATTTTCATGCGCATCTTAGCCCTGCTTGCCCTTGCCCTGCCTCTGCCCGCCTGGGCCGACACCATCCAGACCACCAGCCACATCACCGCCATCACGATCTATCCATCCGGCGCGCAGGTGACCCGAGAGGTGACCTTCACCGCCCCCGCCGGCGCGCACGAGGTGCTGATCACCGACCTGCCCGCCGATGTCGAACCCACCATGATCCGCCTCGCCTCGCCCGACGCCACCCTTGGTGCCTTCGCCCTGCGGACAGACCGCCTGCCGCCGCGCGCCGCACCGACCTCCCCGGTGATCGACGCCGCGAAAGCCGCCGTGAAAACCGCCGAGGCCGGCGTGGCCGAGGCCCAGCAGGCCGTCGACGCCATCGACGCGCAGGTTGAGGCGCAGCAGGCCCAGATCACCTTCCTGACCGGCCTGAAACTCGACGGCGCGGGGGCCACCGCGGACAGCCTGACCGCCATCGCCGACATGATCCAGACCAAGGTTCTGGCCGCAAGACAGGCCGCGCAAACCGCCCAGCTCGGCCTTCCCGCCGCCAAGGACGGCGTTACCAAAGCGCAAGACACGCTGGCCCAGACTCAGGCCACCCTCGACGCCCTGTCCAGAAGCGATAGCGACTACACCGCCCTCTCGGTTGCCGTCACCACCACCACCGACACCGGGCACCTGACCATCACCCACTACACTGCCGATGCCTCCTGGGCCCCCGTCTATGACATGGCGCTGGACCGCAAAGCGCCGAAGCTGGCCGTCGACCGTGGCGTTCTGGTCAGCCAGTCGACGGGCGAGGATTGGTCCGGCGTCGACCTCACCCTGTCCACCGCGCAACCTTCCAGCCAATCAACCGCCTCCGGCCTCTATCCCGAGTTGAAAAGCATCGGCGACCCGCAGCCGCCAGCGCCGCTTGATGCGGTATCGGACGGAATGGCCGCGCCGGTCATGTCGGCCCCCGCCGCCGAATCCCGATCTGTCGCGGCTTCAGTGTCCTATCAGGGAGATACCGTCGTCTACCACTACCCCACCGCCGTCGATGTCGCGACCGGGGTGGAGAACCTCCGCCTCGCCCTCGACACCCTGACCTTCACGCCCGAGGTGCAAGCCCGCGCCGTCCCGCGCTACGACCACTCGGCCTTCCTCGTGGCCAAGCTGACCAACACCGAGAAGGAAATCCTCCTCCCCGGCACCGCCTACCTGACCCGTGACGGCGCCTTGGTCGGCTCTACCGAATTGCCCAGCCTCGCCCCCGGTGCCGACACCACGCTTGGCTTCGGCGCGATCGAAGGCCTGAAACTGACCCGCGACATGCCGCTGAAAGCGGAAGGCGACCGGGGTATCTTCACCACTTCGACCCAGATCGAGGAAAAGGCCGTGCTGAAGGTGGAAAACCTGACAGACGAGGCCTGGCCCGTCCATCTTCTGGATCAGGTCCCCTATTCCGAACAGGAAGACCTGCAAATCACCTTCACCGCCGAGCCGGCCCCCACGGCGCAGGATGTCGAGGGCCAACGCGGCATCCTCGCCTGGGATTTCGACATCGGCCCGAAAGAGACGAAAGAGATCAAGCTCGACAGCGTGATGTCCTGGCCACAGGGCAAGGTGCTGCAGTAAGGCTCCCGTAGGGTGGGGTTAAACCCCACCCTACGGGTCACCGACCCTAAAATCCAGCGCACCCTGCGCCCCTCTGTCCTGCTCTTTCGCGGCCCGCTTGAACGTGTCATCGCGCCGCGCCGGCAGCCGCACGGCCCGGTCACGCAAAGCCATCGCCTGTTCAATCGTCACGATCTGGATGCGCGGCACGGCGGAAAACCCCGGCAGTTGAAACTGCCCCGCCGCCGCCGCCTCGGTGACCATCGGCTTGGACGGTTCGGTCAGGGTCAGAAACACCCCGATATCGGCCTTCTCGCGCTCGATCACCCCGCGCAGGTCGCGGATCATGCTGACCCCCACATTGGCCCCCGCCTTGACCGAGACAAGCGCCCAGCCTTCCTGCTTGGTGCCAAAGAACAGATTGCCGTCAATCCCCTTGTCCGCGCCCTTCTTGCCAAGGTTGCCGGGTTGCGCGGCAATCAGGCTCAGCGCCCATTTCTCGAACTCGAAGTAATAATTCTTGTCGTCACGCCCGCGCGCCGCCATGTTGCGCGCGCCCTCAAGGTCTTGCGGCACGCCGTGAGTCTTGAACTGCACGCCTTCAAAGGCATCGCGCAGCCGCTTTTCAATCAGGCCCACCGCAAGATGGGTGACATCAATCCCGATCCAACTGCGCCCCAGCTTCTGCGCCGCATGCACCGTGGTGCCACAGCCGCAGAACGGGTCAAGCACGGTGTCGCCGGGGTTGGACGAGGCGTTGAGGATACGCTCCAGCAAGGCCACGGGCTTCTGGGTGGGGTAGCCGAGGCGATCCTCCGAAAGATTGTGCATTGGTCGAATGTCGGTGATTATGTCAGCGATAGGAACGCCGGGCAAATCCTCCGGATATTGCTTGAGTCGAGGCATCCCGTCCTCCTTCGCTGGCCAATGTATACGGCCTGCCGCATCAAGTGCGTCCAACACTGAAGGAGGATTGCCCCAGTGCCGCCCCTTTGCGGTTATGTCGATCCCTTTCCAAGGGAGCCCGGTTTCGCCGTTCCTTGTCCCGGAACCCGTAATGTCGGAACGCTTCCAGCGTCGCCCATCCGGATCGGTCATGTCAAAAAACGTCTCAAGGTATTCAGGGTCGTATTTTGAATACACCTTGTTCCAAAGGAAGGTTTTGCCCTTTGAGTAAAAGAAGATGATGTCGTGGACGGGGCCCCAACGTTTCGCGGATGGGTGAGAGCTAGTGCGTTTCCAAACAACTTCGCTTCGGAAGCACTCCTTCCCAAATACCGCATCCAGCAAGATCTTCAGATAGTGGCTCGCCGTCGGGTCACAGTGCAAATACAGGCTCCCGGTCGGTTTCAGCACCCGGTGCAACTCGATCAGGCGGACGGCCATCATGGCCAGATAGGCCATCATGTCATTGTCGCCCAGAAACTGCCGGATCGCCCGCAGCATGGTGGCCGCCGCCGCGTTGCCGCTGCGCACCACCTCGCCAAAGGCCTCTTCGGCGGAGTCGTTCCAGTGCCAGGTGTCGTCAAACGCCTCGATCTGCGCCGCCGAGTCTGCTCCGGCGGGGCCTTTGAACAGCACGTTGTAGCTGGCGTTCGAATTGAACGGCGGGTCCAGATAGATCAGGTCAACCGAGGCGTCCCGGATGCTGTCGCGCAGCACGCGCAAATTGTCGCCGTAATACAAATGGTTCATCAAACCCCCGAAAGTCAGGGCGCACCCCGCCTTTGCCCACCTTAAATACCCTTTGGTGAACATCAGGTTAACCAAAGCGCAAAGCGCAGGGAAGCCGTCTTAACAAAGCCCTAACAAAATTCGCGAATTATAGTAAAATCAAGTACTTGACTGCGATTGCACGCGTGCAATCCCGCCCGTTTCACACCGAAACAAAGCCGCCCTTGGCCGGATCATACTGCTCCAACCCACCCTCACCGGTATTGTTCCAAAGGCCATGCAGGGTCAGCATGTCATCCGCAACCGCCTCCTTCACGAAGGGAAAGGTCATCAGATTTTCCAGACTGACCAGCACCGCCTGCTTCTCCAGCGCCCCGATCCGCTGCTCCGCTGGCAGGCCCACGACCCGCTCATATCCCGGCCGCAGAATATCCATCCACCGCCCCACGAAGGAGGATTTCTCCTCCAGTTGCGGGGCAAGACCCGAGCACATGTCATGGCACCCCTTGACCCCGCCACAGTTGGAATGCCCCAGCACGACGATATGGGCCACCTTCAGAGAGGTCACCGCATATTCCACCGCCGCCGAGGTGCCGTGATACTGCCCGTCGGGATTGAACGGCGGAACCAGATTGGCCACGTTGCGGTGGATGAAGAACTCCCCCTCATCCGCGCCGAAGATCGACGTGACATGAACCCGGCTGTCACAGCATGAGATCACCATGGCCCGCGGATGCTGCCCACTTTCCGCCAGCCGCCGGTACCAGGCACGGTTGTCCTGATAGGTCGTGGCGCGCCAGCCGTGAAAGCGGCTCACCAGATAGGACGGCAGGGGGCGGGCTTGGTCCATGCAAAGCTCCTGTTGGGTCTGGCGACCATAGTTTGCAATCGCAGCAAATTCGAGGGGATTCGTAGCGATTAAGCGGGTCAGGACCAGCCCGCGGGCAACGCTTTCTTCAGCATGGCAAGGCAGAGTGGTTCTTGGGTGAGTCAGGAGTGTGGGACATGTCTGAGGACAACGTGGTGGCCTTGCGCCCCAATGATCGGCTGCGGCAGGATGCCGAGCCGATTGCAACGATCTATCGCAACTTGGGCACGGCCTCGGCCGAGCAGGTGGTGACACGCGCCTTGACCGAGCTTGCGCTGACCATGTCAGGCTTGGCAGCCCAGGTGCAGGCCCATGATCTGGCCGACATGGCCCGCCAGCTGCGCCGCCTGCAAAGGATGAGCGAGAACCTTGGACTGGTCAGCCTCGGCCTTATCTCGGCGGACCTTCGGGCCTGTCTGGAGCGCGGCGACGTCACCGCCTTTTCCGCAGTCTGGGCCCGGCTCTTGCGGGTTGCCGAACGCTCCTTGGCCGCCGACCGCAAGCTGCTGGGGTTGACGCAGGGCTAGGGCCTTGTGCCCCTGCGCGGAACCGCTAGGGTCGCAGCACAGGAGAATGCCATGACCCAACCCCGATTTGCCGATGCCGCAGCCCCTTTCCGCGTGCTGACCGCCGTGACGGCGGAAGATTGGCCAGCCTTGCGCGACGGCCATCCCGCAAAGGACTGGCTGATGGCCACCGGGTTCGAGGCAGGTTTGGGAGACGTGCGCCTGCTCCCGGGAGACGGCGGCGTGGCTTCGGCCATCGCCGGTCTGGGCAATGCCAAGGCGCGGGTCCGGTTGCGCTTCGGGCTGGCCAAGGCGATTGCCGGGTTGCCTGCGGGGAACTGGGCGCTGGAGGCGAAGCTTACGGACTCGCAGCGGGACGAAGCAACCCTCGGATGGCTGCTGCAAGCCTATCGCTTCGACCGCTATCGGTCTGCCAAACCCGCCGAGGCGCTGTTGCGCCTGCCTGAGGGAGTGGATGGGCCAAGGCTGCTCGCCATGGCCGAAGGAGAGTTCCTGACGCGCGATCTGGTGAACACCCCCGCCTCAGACATGGGACCTGAGGAGTTGGAGGGCGCTTTCGTGGCTTTGGCCCAGCGGCACGGGGCGGCGACGACCGTCATCCGCGGCGACGATCTGCTGGCGCAGAACTTCCCTATGGTCCATGCCGTCGGTCGCGCCTCAACCCGCGCGCCCCGGATCATGGAGATGCGCTGGGGCTCTCAAGGTCCGAAGCTGACGCTTGTCGGCAAAGGGGTCTGCTTTGACACTGGCGGGCTGAACATCAAGCCCTCGTCCGGCATGAACCTGATGAAGAAGGACATGGGCGGGGCGGCGACAGTGCTGGGGTTGGCGCATATGATCATGGCGCTGAAGCTGCCCGTGCAGTTGCGGGTCATCGTGCCGGCGGTGGAGAACGCCATTTCCGGCAACGCACTGCGTCCCAAGGATATCCTGACCTCCCGCAAGGGCTTGACGGTCGAGGTGAACGACACTGACGCTGAGGGCCGTCTGGTCTTGGGCGATGCGCTCGCCTGGGCCGAGGAGGAGCCTTCGGACATGATCCTATCGATGGCCACCCTGACCGGCGCGGCCCGTGTTGCGGTTGGCCCCGATCTCGCGCCCTATTATTGCAACGATCCGGGCGTGGTCGCGGCTCTGGAGGCGGGTGCGATGGCGGGCTTCGACCCGGTCTGGCGCCTGCCCTTCCATGACCCCTATGAGGTGATCATCGAGCCAGGGATTGCCGATCTCGACAACGCTCCCGGCTGGGGCTTCGCCGGGTCTGTCACCGCGGCGCTGTTCCTGCGCCGCTTTGTCGGGAACCCGCGCTATCTGCATTTCGACATCTACGCCCATACCCCCTCCGACCAACCGGCCCGGCCAAAAGGCGGCGTGGGTCAAGGGGCGCGGGCCGTTCTGGGTGCGCTGCCCGCCATCCTCGGCCTGTAAATGGACCGCCGCCTGACTCCAGCCACGACCCGTGTAGCGCACATCTCCCTGAAAGGCCTCGTCGAAGCCGAGCGTTTTACCGAGGGCGAGACCCTGCGCGTCCACATTTCAATGATCCCGTTGGAACGTTCGCCGGAAGGCCCGAAGGAACGTGAGTTGCTCCAAGGCGACGAATTCACTGTGATTGACCGCGAGGGCGACTATGCCTTCGGCTTCGCGGTGAAAGACGGCTATTGCGGCTGGGTTTATGCCATGGCGTTGGCCTTAAGGCCCGAGCCCACGCATTGGGTTGCCTCGGTCGGAACCCATCGCTACCGCGAACCTCGGGTGCAAAAGCCAGAATTTGCCCTGCCGATGGGGGCAAAGGTGCGGGTCAGCGGGCAGGATGGCAAATTCGCCGTGGTGGACTTCGGCTTCGTGCCAGCCGTGCATCTTCGCGCGATTGGCGACTGGTTCAGCGATCCGGTTGGTGTGGCCGAGGGCTTTCTGGGCACGCCCTATCTGTGGGGAGGCAACACGCGGGCGGGGATTGACTGCTCTGGCCTTGTACAAGTGGCGCATATGGCCTGCGGTATCAGCCTGCCCGCCGATTCAGATTTGCAAGAGGCGGCAGGCACGGTGGTGCAAGGCGCATTCCGGCGCGGCGACCTCCTGTTCTGGAAGGGCCATGTCGCCCTCGCCGTCGATGCCGACCGCCTGATCCACGCCAACGGTCACACCATGTCGGTCGCCTACGAGGGTATTGCCGATGCCATCGCCCGCATCGAAGCCGCCGAAGGCAACCCGCTGCGCAGCCATCGCCGACTATAGTTACTCAACCACCCGAACCGATTTCGCTTCCAGCACGCGCAGCACCTGCGTCAGGTCGTGGCCGCGCCGCAGGATCCGTCCATCCATGGCGACCACAGAATACATCCCCTGCTTGGCCCGCAGCGAGGGGCGCTTTTCCACCCGGTACAAGGGCATCTCCGCCGTCCGCCGAAAGATCGAAAACACGGCCAGATCGCGCAGCGTCGACAGGCCGTAGTCGCGCCACTCCCCGGCCGCGACCATCTTGCCATAAACCGAAAAGATCACCCCGAATTCACGCCGGTCAAAACAGACCTGCTCCGGCGGGCGCTCGTTCAGCGGGAAAGGGGTCGGCGTCAGGGCGGTCATGTCATAAGATTATCGCGTTGGCGTTACAAATCAAGAGCGGCCTGCCCGCTTCATCTCGGCTCAAATCCCCAGATCCACTTTTCGGCCACGCAATGACCGTTTTGACGCCATACTGCGGTCCTCGCCGCGCCATGAAGCTCCGGCATACCCGCCTGACAGAACGCAGAGGCCGACGCGGCACGTTATCGCCCCCACCAAGCGCGTCACGCCGGTCTTTGCCCCTAAGAAGGCCCTCACCAGAACGGTGGGGGCCTTCGCATGGCCGGGTCACGGGCAGGATGGGCCTTTGGCCCATCTAAGCTTACAGAAATCCGGGTGCCAGTTGCACAATCCCGGTCTCCTTGCCGCGCCAATTCTTCTGCACCGCATTCAGGCGCTTTCTCGCATAGGGATGTTCCGCTTCCAGCGCGCCCAAGCGGACCAGCAGCGCCGTGATCACGGCATCCGAGGCGCGGTAGCCGCCATCGACGATCTTCACCGCAATGCCGCGCTTGAACTCGGGCAGGATGGCGATGTGCACGGCCTCAGCCCCGCCCTTCAGCGTCACCTTGCCATCCATCGCCCGCATCAGTTCGGTATCGGTCGAGGTATCGCCTGCCACCAGCTCCGGATATTTCGCCATCGCGCGGCTCAGCCGGAACATCGCCTGATCGCGCTTGTCGCCGCCACCCGTCGCACCGGCAAACCGCCCCATCGCCCGGGCCAGCCCATGCACCGAGGTCGCAAAATTCGGAGCCGAGCAACCGTCGATGCCCCAACCGGCGCTTGTCTCGCCGGTGACCTCCTCAAACCCTTGCTTCACCATCACCTGCAAGGGGTGATCGTGCTCCACATATTCGGAGCCGCCGTTGATGTGGCGGTTCAGGGTAAGGAAGCCCGCATGCTTGCCAGAGCAGTTGTTATGATACTGGCACGGGCTTTCCCCGGCCCGGATCAGGCGGTCGCGTTCAATTTTGTCCGAAGGTTCATGCGAGCCGCAGCGCAGATCGCTTTCCGCCATCCCCAGACCCTCCAGCCAACTGGAGGCCATTTTCACGTGCAAACCCTGCCCATGATGGCTGGCGCAGGCGAAGGCCATTTGCGCCTCGGTCAGGCCGGCGGCATCGGCAGCCCCGCTTTCGACCAGTGGCAAGGCCTGAATCATCTTGCAGGACGAGCGCGGGAAGATGACGGCATCTGGGTTGCCCCAAGCTTCGACGATCTCGCCCTTCTCGTCGCATATCACCGCATGACCCGCATGAAAGCTTTCCAGAAGCCCGCCGCGCCAGGTTTCCACCATAAGCTGCGGCAGCCGGTTCGTCTCAGTCATGCCATTTCCCTCACGTTTCAGCGAAAACCTGCCCATGGGGCTTTCGCAAAAGTGCCAATCTCGTTTAGATATGGGATATCGAGTGAATAAGGTCCGCGCCACAGGAAAAACCCCCGTGTCAAAGGGTTCCGGACGGATACAAAGGGTTTTGGAGGCTTAAGGTATGACAAACTGGATGACACGCGCCCTGTTCGGCGTTTCTCTGGTTCTGACGGCAGGTGCTGGGGTTGCGCAGACCACCTCTGACAATCTGGTGGCCACCAAGACGGCGTGGAGTGTCTTTGCCGACACCAATCCCAAGGAATGCTGGGGCGTGTCCAAGCCCAAGGCAAGCGTGAACACCCGTGATGGCAAGCCGGTGACAGTGAAACGCAGCGATGTCCTCTTGTTCGTGACCTTCCGGCCCGGTCAGACTGGGGGAGAAACCTCGTTCACCGGGGGCTATGCCTTCGCCGACAAGTCCGATGTGGATGTCGCCATCGACGGCCAGACCTACAAGATGACCACCAAGGGCGAATGGGCCTGGGTCGCCACCGCCGAGGATGACGCCAAGCTGATGGCCGCCCTGCAGAAAGGCTCCGAGGCCACCCTGACGGCGCATTCGGGCAAGGGCACCCAGACCAAGGACACGTTCAGCCTCTCCGGTTTTACCGCCGCGATGGCCGAGGCCGCCAGCCGCTGCAAGTGACCGCGCGCACAGGACCTGTCACCCCCGCGCCAAACGCGTGGGGGTTTTTTGCATTTGCAGCGTTTCTTTTTCTCGCGCCGTGCCCTATACACTCGCCCACCCAACGGGAATCTCCAAATGATCTCTATATCGGCCCCCATCACGCAAGACGTGCTGACGATCTCGCGCAAGCTGCCCGAGGGTGGCAAGACCAACATCATTGGTCTGACCCGCGACCAGCTGCGTGAAGCGTTGATCGCGGCCGGGACGCCAGAGGGTCAAGCCAAGATGCGGGTCGGCCAGGTCTGGCAGTGGGTCTATTATTGGGGTCTGCGCGACTTCATGGCGATGAGCAACCTCGCCAAGGACTTCCGCCTGATGCTGACCGACAAGTTCTGCATTGAACTCCCAGAGGTCGTGATGCGCCAGCTGTCCGAGGACGGCACCCGCAAATACCTTGTCCGCATCGCCGGCGGGCATGAGGTCGAGGTGGTCTATATCCCGGAAACCGACCGGGGCACGCTGTGTATCTCGTCGCAAGTCGGCTGCACGCTGACCTGTTCATTCTGCCATACCGGCACGCAGAAACTTGTTCGCAACCTGACGGCTGGCGAGATCGTCGGCCAGGTGATGCTCGCCCGTGACGATCTGGGCGAATGGCCGGTCAAGGGCCAGCCCAAGCCGGAGATCCGGCTGGTGTCGAATGTCGTGCTGATGGGCATGGGAGAGCCGCTGTACAATTTCGAAAATGTCCGAGACGCGATGAAGATCGTGATGGATGACGAGGGCATCGGCCTTGGCCGACGCCGGATCACTCTGTCAACCTCGGGTGTGGTGCCGGAAATCGCCCGCACGGCCACGGAAATCGGCTGCCTGCTGGCGGTGTCCTTCCACGCCACGACGGACGAGGTGCGCGACAAGTTGGTGCCGATCAACAAGAAATGGAACATTGCCACCCTGCTGGATGCGCTGCGCGCCTATCCGGGCCTGTCGAATTCGGAACGCATCACGTTTGAATATGTGATGCTGGACGGCGTGAACGACACCAAGGAAGACGCCTTCCGGCTGGTTGAATTGCTGCGCGGCATCCCCGCCAAGGTCAACCTGATCCCCTTCAATGAATGGCCCGGTGCGCCGTACAAACGCTCGTCCGGCAACCGGATCCACGCCTTCGCCGATATCATCCACAACGCAGGCTACGCCTCGCCCATCCGGACGCCACGCGGAGAAGATATCATGGCCGCCTGCGGGCAGCTAAAATCGGCGACAGAAAAGCAGCGCAAATCCGCCCTGAAGGCGCCTCCTGCAGCGGAATAGGCTTTCGGGCACGCCACAAAGGGTCCACAATGGAACCGACACCGGGGAAAAACCCCGTCCCCCTAGAGCGAAAGCTGAACCTTGCGTCCTGCCTTTGCTCCTCGCCTTTCACATGGGCCCCTGTATGACCATTGACACTAACGTCGCTCAGTCGCGGCAGGAACGCGCCCGGCAATGGGTTGTCAAACTTGCGCGCTATCGCGAACCCTCGACCTTCCGCAGCTTGTTTGAACTTGTCGTGACGCTGGTGCCCTTCCTGCTGCTCTGGGTGCTCGCTTGGGCCGCACTGGAAGTGTCGCCTTGGCTGTCGCTGGCGTTGGCCGTGCTGAACGGTGCCTTTCTGGTGCGGATCTTCATCATCCAGCACGATCTGGGCCACGCGTCCTATTTCGCCAACCGGACCGCCTCCGATTGGTTGGGGCGGGCGCTGGGGGTCATCACGCTGACGCCCTATGATGTCTGGAGACGCACCCATGCGATCCACCACTCGCACCACGGCGATCTGGATCATCGCGGCATCGGCGATGTTTTGACCCTGACGGTCGAAGAATACCGGTCCCGCAGCCGGTTCGGTCGTTTCATGTACAGGCTTTACCGGCATCCCCTGGTGTTGTTCGTACTCGGCCCAAGCTACCTGTTCATCCTGCAGAATCGACTGCCGTTCGGCCTGATGAAATCCGGCTGGCGCTATTGGACCTCGGCGATGGGGACCAATGCGCTGATCGTGCTGATCGTCAGCCTGATCCTGTGGCTGGGAGGGTTGATGCCCTTCCTCTTGATCTACATCCCCACCTCTGTCATCGGCGCCACCATCGGCGTCTGGCTGTTCTATGTGCAGCACCAGTTCGAAGAGACGCACTGGGCCAAAGAGGCGGAGTGGCACCTGCACGACGCAGCGCTTGAAGGCTCCTCGCACTACCAGTTGCCGCAACCGTTGCAGTGGATGACAGGCAACATCGGCATCCACCACGTCCACCATCTCTACAGCCGCATCCCGTTCTACCGCTTGACCGAAGTGCTGCGCGACCAGCCCGAACTGGCCCAGGCGCAACGCATGAGCATCCGGGAAAGTCTGGCCTGTGTGAAGCTGAAGCTGTGGGACGAGAAGACCCAGCGCCTGATGAGCTTCCGCGAGATGCGACACCTGTACGGAATCGCCTGACAGGCTTCACCGAGGCTCAATTGCCCCACGGGGGCACGGGGGTGTGAAACCCCCGCTCTTGAGTGCGGGTGCGGGGGTCTGAAATCCCCGCAGTTTCCGTCACTTCAGCACGCCATTCGCCTTGGCGGTGAAGGTGGCGATATAGTCCATCAAACCCGGCGACAGGGTGTCGTAGGGTGGCAGGCCAAGCTCGTTCAGCCTTGCGCGGATGCCGTCCATTTTGGACGGATCGGTACCGCCTTCGATGACCGAGGAGACGAAGGCCGCGAAGGTCGGCGCGGACCAGCCGTCGCCGCCCAGTTCCGTGTGGATGAAGGTCAGTCCGGTGAAGGGGTGGTTCGGCCGCGTGACGGGGCCTTGCATATGTACGCCGCACGCGGTGCAGGCATGGCGCTGGATCAGCGCATTCGGATCAACGACCTTCAGCTTGTCGCCGTTCTTGGTGACCTTGATACTGTCCGAGGTCACGACCGCAACCTGACTGAACGTCGCCCCCGCCGGCTTCCAGCACTTCGTGCAGCCACAGACATGGTTGTGCAGGCAATCGCTGGCAATCTCGACCTCGACGGCGTCGGTTGCACAGTGGCATGTCAGCGTGGCGCCCGCAAAGCCGGGCGTGCCGGGCTTGACGCCGTTGTCAACGGCGGGGTGAATGGAAATCGTGGCCAAATATACCTCCCAATTTTGATCAGGTCGCTCTGTTGCGGCCCCGTAGGGCAGAATGCCCCGAAAACCCTGAGTCGTCCTAGCCCGAACTGCAGCTTGGCCCGTGCAATGGCACCTGCTAGCCTGTTTACATGCTGATCCCGAATGCCATCGCTCGTCGCCTTTTTCTCGACCGGCACGCCCTGTCCGAAACGCCGACTGGTCCGGCTTCGGGTGCGGCACTTGCCACGCTGATCGATCGCATCGGGTTCGTTCAGGTCGACAGTATCAACACGGTCGAACGGGCGCATCACATGATCCTGTGGTCGCGCCGCCAAAGCTACAAGCCCGAGGCGCTGCACAGGCTGATCGAAAAAGACCGGCTGTTATGGGAGCATTGGACCCACGACGCCTCGATCCTACCGGTACATCTGCACGGCCATTGGCACCACCGCTTTGCCAGTGATGAGGTCCGGCTGGCCAAGAACTGGCCCAAATGGTTCCGCCCCGGCTATGAGGCGCAGTTCGATACGATCCTGCGCCGGATCGAGGAGGAAGGTCCGCTGATGACCTCTGATGTCGGCGAAGACGAAGAGCGCGGCAAGGGCGGCTGGTGGGATTGGCATCCGTCCAAGACCGCATTGGAATGGCTGTGGCGTACCGGGCAACTGGCCATCACGCGGCGCGAGCGTTTCCGCAAGGTCTATGACCTGTCGCACCGCGTGATCCCCGAACTGCACCGCGCCCCCTTGGGCGACCGGGCGCGGATGGTGGATTGGTCCTGCAACGCAGCGCTCGACCGGCTGGGCTTTGCCGATGCCAGCGAGTTGCGCGGCTTCTGGCATCTCATTACCCCCGAAGAGGCCAAGGCCTGGGTCGCCGCTGCGCTTCAGCGGGGCGAGATCGTCCCGGTTGAGGTCGAAGGCGCCGACGGCAGCCGCAAGCGCAGCCTCGCCCGGCCTGATGTCCTGCAATCCGCCGCCGATGCCCCCGAGCCACCGAGCCGCCTGCGCATTCTGTCGCCCTTCGATCCGGCACTGCGCGACCGTGACCGCGCCGAGTTTCTGTTCGACTTCCGCTACCGGATTGAAGTCTTCGTTCCCGAACCACAGCGCAAGTATGGCTACTATGTGTTCCCGGTTCTGGAAGGCGCTCGCCTGATCGGCCGCATCGACGCGAAAGCTCTCCGCGATGACAGCACGCTGCGCGTCCGCGCTTTCTGGCCGGAGACGGGCGTGGCCATAGGCGTCGGACGGCGCCAACGGCTGGACGCGGAACTCGACAGGCTTGCCCGCTTTGCCGGTTGTGATCGCGTAGCGCTCAGCGACGACTGGCTGCGCGACGCTTTGGGCTGAGACGGGAAGCCTGGGGAACAGTTGGGGTCACAGACCGTCCAGACAGGCCGAGAGCAGTGGTGAGTCCGGGTCCGCCAGATCATCTATCACGTCAAAATGGTGTTTGCCGGGGGCAACGGTCCAGGGGCAGGCCCAGGCCTCGGACAGGGTGCGGGCGTGCCAAAGAAACGCCGGACGCTCGTCGCCGCCAACCCAGACATGCGCCGAACATCCCTCGCGCAGCGCCAGACGGGCGGGGCTTTCGCAGGCGGCCTCATCGGCGTCTATCCGCAGATCACGGTTCATCGCGGTCTCGCGGAGCGGCTCCAGTTCACTGAGGGGTGCTATGGGAACGACCCGGCGCACCCGAGGCAAGTCCAGATCGGCGCAACCCATGCGCGCCGACAGATGCCCGCCCGCGGAATGCCCGGTGACCACGACCGGCCCGGCCACCAAGGCCGAGGCCGAAGTAACGGCCTGCGCCACTTCCTGACTGATCTGCGATAGGCGCGCCAGCGGTGCCAAGGTGTAAGACGGCATAGCGCAGGCCCAGCCTCGCGCCGAGGCTCCGGCCGCCAGATGGGACCACATGTCCCGGTCGAAGCTTCGCCAATAGCCGCCGTGGACAAAGACCAGCAGCCCCTTGGACGTGCCCTCAGGGCGGAACAGATCGAACAGATGCCGATCGCAAGAGCCGTAGGTCAGGCCAAGTTCGGCCCGGGATCCCAGGCCGTCACGAAAGGCCTGCGCTGCGGCAGTCCATCTTGGCGGGAAAGCATCGGCACCTGCGATGAAGGCTCCGTTCTGATAGGCGCGGTCGGGGTCGAGTGTGGGGATCATGTGTTTCACGTGTTAAGGAGGCGCGGAGCGCTTGGCCGGTGAGGCTGGACTTTTCCACATCGCTGCGGCATTGCAACAAAAACAAAGCAAGGAGGGCAACTTATGCTCGATTCCGTAACCGATCTGCGCGCAATCCTCAAAGACCCTTCGTTGGTTCCCAACAAAGCTTACATTGCCGGAGAATGGGTGGATGCGGCGGATGGCGCGACCTTCGCCGTGACCAATCCGGCGCGGGGCGATGTCATAGCCCTTGTGCCGAACCTGACCCGCGCCGATGCCGCCCGGGCCATTGCCATGGCCGACACGGTGCGCCACGAATGGGCCGCCCGCACCGGAAAGGAACGCGCCGCCGTGCTGCGCAAGTGGTATGATCTGTGCATGGCGAACGTGGACGATCTTGGCATCATCCTGACCGCCGAGCAGGGCAAGCCGGTGGCCGAAGCCAAGGGCGAAGTGGCCTATGGTGCCAGCTATATCGAATGGTTCGGCGAAGAGGCCAAGCGCATCTATGGCGAGACCATCCCCGGCCACCAGCGCGACAAGCGCATCACGGTGATCAAGCAGCCGATCGGCGTTGCCGCCTCGATCACGCCATGGAACTTCCCCAACGCGATGATCGCCCGCAAGGTGGCCCCGGCTTTGGCTGCCGGCTGCGGTTTCGTTTCGCGCCCGGCTGCGGAAACCCCGCTGTCTGCCATTGCGCTGGCGGTTCTGGCGGAACGCGCTGGCGTACCGGCCGGGCTGTTCTCGGTCATCACCTCCAAACGCTCCTCGGACATCGGCAAGGAATTCTGCGAGAATCCGGCGATCCGCAAGCTGACCTTCACCGGCTCGACCGAAGTTGGGCGCATCCTGTTGCGGCAGGCGGCCGAACAGGTTCTGAAATGCTCGATGGAACTGGGCGGCAACGCGCCCTTCATCGTGTTTGACGATGCCGACCTCGACAAGGCGGTCGAGGGGGCCATGATCTCGAAGTTCCGCAACAACGGCCAGACCTGCGTCTGCGCGAACCGGATTTACGTGCAGGCCGGGGTTTACGATGCCTTTGCCGAGAAGCTGGCGACAGCGGTGGGCAAGCTGGCGATTGGCGATGGCTTGACCGCAGGCACCACGACCGGCCCGCTGATCAACGAAGCCGCCGTCGAAAAGGTCGAAGAGCATATCGCGGATGTGCTTGCCAATGGCGGCAAGATCATCACCGGCGGCAAGCGCCACGGCTTGGGCGGAACCTTCTTTGAACCGACCGTGGTGACCGGCGTGCTGCCGACAGCAAAGGTCGCGACCGAAGAGACCTTCGGCCCGCTGGCCCCGCTCTTCAAGTTCGACACCGAGGAAGAAATTATCCGTCGGGCGAACGACACGATCTTCGGGCTGGCCTCGTACTTCTACTCGCGCGACATCGGACGGATCACCCGTGTGCAGGAGCAGCTGGAATACGGCATGGTCGGCGTCAACACCGGCCTGATCTCGACGGAAGTGGCCCCGTTTGGCGGCGTCAAGCAATCCGGCCTTGGCCGCGAGGGCAGCCATCACGGGATCGAGGACTACATGGAACTGAAATACATCTGCCTGTCTGTCTGAGACCGCTGAGACGGCCTCTCCAATCTTCCGAAGCGCCCGCTGGTCATGCCCGCGGGCGTTTTGCATCCGGCCGTTATCCAGATCAATCTGCCGACTGTCGCAAAACCGTCGGCAAAATGAAACCCCCGTGTCATATCGGCAGGTTAGGGCGAGGCAGGGATTGAAAACCCGAACAGCCTTGCCGTGCCGTGCCCCAAAGGCCGGATCATGCCGCAGGGCTGGTGTGATTTGACAGGAGATCGACATGACCACCCTCAAGGGACTTCTCTCGGGCGCAAGCCTGCTGGCCGTTCTGGCCTCTACCGCTGCCCATGCAGATGCCATGGCTGACCTGGAAACTGCCGCCAAGAAAGAAGGCGCGCTGACCGTCATCGCCCTGCCGCATGACTGGTGCAACTACGCCGCCGTGATCGACGGCTTCAAGAAGAAGTACCCCGAGATCACCGTCAACGAACTGAACCCCAATGCCGGTTCGGGCGACGAGATCGAGGCGATCAAGGCCAACAAGGGCAACACCGGCCCGCAGGCGCCCGACGTCATCGACGTTGGCCTGTCGTTCGGCCCGGCTGCCAAGAAGGACGGCCTGATCCAGGCCTACAAAGTCTCCACCTGGGGTGACATTCCGGATTCCGTGAAGGACGCCGATGGCTTCTGGTACGGCGACTACTATGGCGTTCTGGCCATGGGCGTGAACAAGGACATCGTCAAAGCGGCTCCGACGAGCTTCAAAGACCTGACCGATCCGAAGTTCGCCAACTCGGTCGCCATCCCGGGCGATCCGCGCACCGGCAACTCCACCATGATGACCGTCTACGCTGCGGGCTTGGCTTCCGACAGCAAGCTGGCTGGCGCTGACGCGATGAACGCCGGTATTGCCTACTTCAAGGCGCTGAAGGCTTCCTCGAACCTGGTTCCGGTCAATGGCTCGGCCCAGAACCTCGCTCAAGGCACCACGCCGATCTACTTCGACTGGGACTACAACCTGCTGGCAATGCGCGACAAGCTGGCCGGCAACCCGCCGGTTGACATCGTCATCCCGTCGGACTCGGTCATCGCCGGCGTCTATGTTCAGGCGATCTCGGCCTATGCGCCCCACGTCAATGCCGCCAAGCTGTGGATGGAATACATCTACTCCGACGAAGGCCAGATCGGCTGGCTGTCGGGCTATTGCCACCCGATCCGCTTCAACGCGCTGTCGGCGGCTGGCAAGCTGCCGGCTGACCTGATGGCCAAGCTGCCCCCGGCTGACGCCTATGCGAAAGCCGTCTTCCCGACGCTCGACGAACAAGGCGCCGCCAAGACCGCGACCGCCGCCAACTGGGCCAAGGAAATGGGCGCCAACTAAGCCCCTCGCCCGGGCCTTGCGCCCGGGCACCTGCCCTCTGATCCGAGGGGAAGCGGCGCTCTGCCGCTCTTCCTCGGGTTTTCCCGTTGCGGACCCGGCGAAAGAACAGAAGCGTGACAGACATCAGCACGGCCAAAAGATCAAGCGACACACGGACCGTGAACTGGTCGTGGATCGGGGCGATGCCTTATCTTTCCTTCACCTTTATTTTCCTGATCGCACCGGTCTCCTACCTCGTCATCGGGGCCTTTCAGTCGCCTGATGGCCGTTTCACATTCGACAACATGGCCGGTCTGGCCAACCCGCAGATTGCAGCCTCCTACTGGCTGTCGATCCGGCTGAGCTTCGCCTCGGCCCTGATCGGCACTGTGACCGGGCTGCTTCTGGCCCACGCGCTGATCCTTGGCGGGATGCCTGTCTGGATCAGGCGGGCACTGACAACCTTTTCCGGCGTCGCCTCCAACTTCGCAGGCGTGCCGCTCGCCTTTGCCTTCATCGCCACGCTGGGTCGCCTTGGTTTAGTAACCGTGACGATGAAGGACCTCCTGGGTATCAATATCTACGGCATGGGCTTTTCGCTGTTCTCATTCTGGGGACTTGCGATCACCTATCTGTACTTTCAAATGCCGCTGATGCTTCTGGTGATCACACCGGCGATCGAGGGGCTCAAGAAGGAATGGCGCGAGGCGGCTGAAAGCCTCGGGGCCAGTGATAGCCAATACTGGCGGCTGGTGGGTGCTCCGGTTCTGGCGCCATCGGTGCTTGGCTGCTTCCTGCTTCTTTTCGCCAATGCCTTTGGCACGTTGGCTACAGTGATCGCGTTGACCGGCTCGAACTTCTCGGTCGTGCCGATCCTGCTGTTCCAGCAAATACGTGGCAACGTGCTCTATAACCCCAATCTTGGCTATGCGCTGGCACTTGGCATGATCTTGATCATGTCGGTGTCGAACTTCCTGTACCTGTTCCTGCGCCAACGGGCCGAAAGGTGGCAGAAATGAACCGCCGCTTCCGAATCGGCCCAAGCCTGGTCACGCTGGCCGCCATCCTCTACTTCTTCGTTCCGCTTTACGCCGCCTTCCAGTTCTCGCTGCAGATGAAGCGCGGAGAACTGTCATTGGCAGCCTATGGGTCGGTCTTTCAGGATGGGGTCTTCATCAACGCGCTGACCTTCTCGATTCTCGCCTCTGCCGCCGCCATCCTGTTTGGCGCGCTGCTGGTCGTGCCGACCGCCTATTGGGTGCGCCTGCGCCTGCCGAAATTGCGACCGGTGGTCGAGTTCATCTCGCTGCTGCCGCTGATCATCCCTTCGGTGGTGCTGGTGTTCGGGCAAATCCGCATGTTCGGCTCGTCGTCAATCCTGCCACTGACGACATCTGACTGGGGCACCAACCTGCTTCTCGTCATCGGCTATGTCGTGCTTTCGCTGCCCTACATGTTCCGTGCCGTCGACAACGGCATGGCGGCGATTGACATCGCCACCTTGACGGAAGCCGCCGAAAGTCTGGGCGCTTCCCGCGCGCGCATCGTCTTCACGATTATCTTTCCCAACATCCGCGCCGCCGTCGTTTCGGGCGCTTTCCTAACCTTCTCGATCTGCCTCGGTGAGTTTGCGATCGCCAGCCTGCTGAACCGCTCCGCTTTCGGCCCCTACATGGTGCAACTGGGTCAGGACCGCGCCTATGAACCGGCCGCTTTGGCCATCATGAGCTTTGCGTTGACCTGGGTCCTGATGGGCCTGATGCAGGCCTTCGCCAATATGAAGCCCGGACAGGGCTTGTTCCGTCTTCCATTCCAGAAAAAGAGCCCGCGTCCATGAGCCTTCTGACCATACGCTCCCTCGTCAAAAGCTTCGGGGCCAATACCGTCGTCAAAGACTTCGACCTGCACATGCAGGACAGCGAGTTCATTTCGCTTCTGGGTCCCTCGGGCTGCGGCAAGACGACGGTGCTGCGGATCGTGGCGGGGTTTGAAACCCCCTCGACCGGTTCGGTCGAGATTGACGGCCAGAACGTGACCGGCCTGCGCCCCAACCAGCGCAAGATCGGCATGATGTTCCAATCCTACGCCCTGTTTCCCAATCTGACGGTGGCGGGCAACGTGGCCTTCGGCCTGAAAGTCTCTGGCGTGTCCGCGTCTGAAACAACGCGACGCGTGGACGAGATGCTGGCGATGGTCGGCCTTTCCGGCTTCGGCGCTCGTTATCCCTATCAGCTGTCCGGCGGCCAGCAGCAGCGCGTGGCCTTGGCCCGCGCCATCGCGCCGCGTCCGCGCGTTCTGTTGTTGGACGAGCCGTTGTCGGCGCTCGATGCGAAGATCCGCGTTGCCTTGCGCGGTGAAATCCGTGCCATTCAGCGCGAGTTGGGCATAACCACCCTGTTCGTGACCCATGATCAGGAAGAGGCCATGGCGATGTCTGACCGCGTTGTCGTCATGAACGGTGGTCGGGCCGAGCAGGTTGGCACGCCGGATGAAATCTACAATCGCCCCGCCAGCCGCTTCGTCGCCCAGTTCATTGGCGCCTTGAACATGCTGCCCGCCACCCTGCGCGATGCCGCGACCGGCATGGTTGAAACCCCAATCGGTCCCCTGTCGTTGGAACGGTCGCTGCCGCAATCGAACGGCACGGCGCTGACCCTCGCCTTCCGCCCCGAATCGCTGCGGCTGATCGCAGACGGCGAGGCCTTGCCGCCGCAAAACTTTTCCGGTCGTCTGATGACGCGCGAATTCCTTGGCGCCATTGTCCGCTTCCGCGCCGAGGTGGCCAAAGACCTGACGCTGGGCATCGATTGCTTCAACCGCACCGGAGAGACCTTGCCTCAGATCGGCCACGAGGTCCGGCTGGGCATCCCGGCGCAGGAAATCCTTGTCTTGAACTGACGCCCGCCTTCAGGCACGCGACAGATAGACCGGATTGCTGATCGACCGGCGGAGTCGGGAAAGTTCCGCATCGGGCGGGGCGGGGAAATCATCGGTTTCCTCCAGCATGGCCGCCTGAACCTCGGCCAAAAGCCTGACCTGACTGGCGCGTGCGATGATTTCAGCCCGCAGGAAGCCCTGTGCTTCAAGGTCGAACGTCATCAGCCCATCGGCCGCAATCTCCATCTCGGCAATCACGCCAGTGGCGTCGTTCCAGACCAGCAAGTCACCGACGGCGCCCCGCACCTCGGCCACCGCCATCTGCGCCGAGGTTGCCTGCCCGCCCATCGGCACTCCACCCACTGTGATCGACAGATGCGGGCCAGTCGGGCTTTCGGTGACATAGCCCCGGCCCGCCTTCATCGCCGCCAGTACGTTGGCCTCACTCAACTCCTCCATCCATAGCACAGTCGTTGGGCGGGCGAGAACAAACGCCCCTTCAGGGCGCAGCCGCGAGGGCTGGTGATAATCGCTGCCACCTATGGCCGAAATCCGTAGACCCTGCGCCAGACGGTCCTGATAGCGTGCCAGAGAGATCCAGTTGCCGGCGAGCCATGCCGATTGCCAGACCTCCATGCAGTCGATGCGCGGCAGAGGATGGTCCCAAGGGATCGTCGGCTTGTCGTGGTTGACCGACAGAAGCCCGCCCTTCCGGGCGACTTCCCCGGCCATCAAACTGACATCTTCGTCGCAGGTGATGCGAAAATCCACCCATCCTTCGGTGCCAAAGACATTGGCGTGGCCTCGGGCCGTCGTCACCTCCATCGCGCGGACAAAGACCAGATCGGGCGAGGAAGCGTCGTCGAAATAGCTCCATTGCGAGATGGTGTTGTGATCGGCCACGGCGAGGAAATCGAGCCCTGCCTGAACCGCTGCCGCATGCAGCAGCGCAGGCGAGCCGGCCGCGTCGGAATGCCAAGTGTGGCAATGCAAGTCGCCGCGATACCATCCGGCACCCGGGCGGCAGGCGGTAGAGGGCGCGGCGGCAACAAAGGCGGGACGCGGCGAGTCCTGCAGAGCAACTGTCACAACAACCTCGGCGCCGGCCTCGGGCAGCCGATAAAGGCCCAGCATCACGTTCCAGACCCCTGCCGGCATCGGCCCGGCGAGGTAGCCTGGCGTAGCGTCATCGGTTGCCACGAAGAACCCATCCCGCGCACCACCCGACCAGCCGCGAAAGCCGCGTTGGGTCGGGAAGGCGCCGGCCCTGCAGTCCAACAGCCCGAGGTCGATCACGCAGTCGGGCGCTTTGGGATATGACAGGGTGACATCGACCCGAGATGTCCCCTCCGGCACGTCAAACGGCAGGTACACATAGTCGCCATCGGCACGGGCCACCTGGGCCTTGAGTTCGATCATCCTTTGACGCCTCCCACCATGAGCCCCTTGACCAGATAGCGCTGCATCACGGGGTAAAAGATCAACAGGGGCACCATGGCGACGACGACGGCGGCCATCTGCGCATTGGGTGCGATGAAATCACTGGTTGATGTCGTGTCCTTGCCGGCAATCACGGAATTCAGCGCGATCTGCAGGGTGATCTTGTCAGCCTCGGTGATGAACAGCAAAGGCTCGGTGAACATGTTGTAGCGCGATACGATCTGGAACGCGACGATGGTCAAGACGCCAGGCAGCGCCATCGGCAGGTAGAAATCCCAGACCAACCGCAGATGGCGGGCGCCGTCCATCCGGGCGGATTCAAGGATTTCCTTCGGAACCTGCTCGAAATAGGTCTTCATCAGCAGCACCGAGAAGGCCGAGACAGCATCTGAAATCACCAGTGCTGTCAGGGTATTCAAGAGATGCAACTGCCGGAACAAGATGAACTGCGGCACAAGGATCACCTGTGACGGAATGGTCAGCGTCAGAAGGATGATGCCGCCGATCAGCCTGCGCCCCGGCAGATCGGGCTGCGCCAGAACGTAACCCGCGAGCATCGCCAGTCCGACATGCAGCAGCGTGCCCGCCAGTGTCACCAGCGCCGTATTGGCAAAGGGCAGCCACAGGTTCACCCGGGCGAAAAGGGTGCCATAACCCTCGACCGACCAAAGCGAGGGCCACAACCGCAGGCCGGGGTCCAGACTGTCAAACCGGGTAGAGAAGGAAGTTACCAGCACACTCCAGAACGGCACGACCATGCTGAGGGCGATCAGGGCCATCAGGATATAGGACAGACGGCGGATGCCCTTGCTGCGCAACATGTCAGAGCCTCGCCTGCGGGACCAGCAGCCGTGAGACGGCCGCAACCACCAGACACAGCACCAGCAGAACCACCCCAGCGGCGGAGGCCATACCAAGGTCGAACTGCAACAGACCTTTCTGATAGGCAAACAGGGCCAACGTGGTGACCTTCTCGGCCGTGCGGCCATTGGCCATGAGGTAGGCGCTGTCGAAGGTGTGCAGAGAGCCTTGCAGGGTCAGCAGGAAGACCACGCCGATCACCGGCGCCAGATGCGGCAGAACCAGATCGCGGATCTTGTGCCAGCCCTTGGCGCCGTCCATTGTGGCGGCCTCGATGATCTCCGGGTCAAGCGACATCAGCGCGGCGAGGTAGATCAGAGCGCGAAAGCCCATGTCCTTCCAGACGGTCTGGCCAATCAGCAGGGGCTGCGCCCAAGGGATCGAGGCAAAAAAGGTGACTGGCTTGTCGATCAGATGCAGGGCGATCAGGGCGGAGTTCACGAGGCCAATCGGTGACAGCGTGTTCATCCAGACGCCAATTATGATGACCCAGGACAGAAGGTAGGGCGTGTAGATCGTCGTCTGCAGCGCGCGACGCAGCCAGTCTGGCGTGATCTCGGCCAGGGCAATCGCGGGAAGCAGGGGGAGCAGGGTACCGAAGATCGTGATCCCGGCGGAAATGGTCAGAGTGTTCCAGAAGGCGTCCCAGACGGTACGGGCGACGAATATCTTGTGGTAATTGGCAAGGCCGACAAATCCCTGCGGCCCCAGCAGCCCGGCCTTTTGAAACGAGAGCCAAACGCCTTGCCCAAGCGGGTAGAACACGAACAGTGCAAAATAGATCAGAACCGGCGCGACCAGCAGATACAGCGGCAGATGAGTGCGAAGGGCGCGCATGGAACCTCGGGGATTGGCCCCGCCGTTGCCAGCGGGGCCGGGATTTTCTTGAGGCCTGTCTGATCAGTCGATCAGCTTGGCGGCCTTCAGCTCTTCCTGCATATGCTTGACGGCCTCGGCACCGGACATTTCGCCCGACATCGCAGCGAAGGCATATTTCTTCAGGATCGGCTCGGCATCGTTCCACTCGACCGGATGCTGCTCGACGGTGGCGCCCGAAGCGACGATCACGTCTTGCGCGGCCTGAACGCCGGGCAGCAGGCCGAAGGGGTTGGTCCAGGTGGTGCTTTCCACACGGGGCGAACCATGGTCCATGCCGTGCTTCTTGCCCTGCTCTGTCAGCTCAAACGTGCCGTCAGCCTTGACGGTATAATCGACATCCTTGATCCCCAAGGTGCCCAGAACATAGCCCGGCTGCGAGTGCCAGAACTCCAGGAACTTGATGGCATTGTCGACATGCTCGGCATTGGCCGGGATGAACCACAGCGAGGGTTCGCCGCGACGCAGGATGACCTTGCCATCCGGGCCGGGGACGCCGGCGATGCCCTTGGCTTCGAACTTGCTGTCCGGGTGGTCGGTGTGGACGAGGTTGTTGAACAGGCCAACCCAAGCGTCCCAGTAAGTGACGGCAGCGACCTTGTCGGTCATGAACAGCCCGCGGAATTCCTTGGAGCCGTTGGTTGCGAACGCCGGGTCCAGCAGGCCTTCCTTGTAGAGCGCTCCGAACCAGTCATAGATCGGGGCGGCGGCATCGGTGGCATAGGGGATCGTGCGCTTGCCATCGACGGTCAGGTAGCCGGCTTTCACACCAGCGGCGGACATGAAGCCCTGAATGTCGTACAGGCCGGCCATCGACAGACCGTAAGCGCCCTTCACTTCCTTAGCCTTGCGGAAGAAGGCCAGCCAGTCGTCCAACGTGACCGGGTCCTTCATGCCGAACTCTTGCAGCCAGTCCTCGCGGACCACCGGCATCGTGCCGCCTTCGAACTTGTTCGGCACGCCGTATTTCTTGCCGTCAATGTCGAACAGCGCCCATTCCGAGGCCGGAATTTCAGCTGTGTTGGACAGAACCGGCGAGGCAGCGACCAGCGCGGTCACGTCCTGGATGGCGCCCTGAGCCACGAAATTCGCCAGCATCGAGCTGTCGCCATAGACGAGGTCATACTTCTCGCCCGAGGACAGCGCGGTCATCAGGACATTGTCATAGTCCTCCGGCTTGACCATCTCGATCTTCAGGCCGAGGTGGCCTTCCAGTTCCTTGACGAACTGTTCTTGCTCGGCGGCATCCTTGCCCCCGGTCACGGCGGTCAGAATGCGAAGGTCCTGCGCCATCGGCGCAGTGGTCATCAGCGCAAGTGCCATGGCGCCAAACGCGGCACCGAAAAACGTCTTCATCGAGACTTCCTCCGAAAGGTGTTGGCAGTTTTCTTGGGCGTCGGGCAGATCGGCGACGTGAATGTCGGTCCAATCGGCGACTGGTGGACGATCGCCTTCGATGATGACGTCCGGGCTAAGCAAGGGTGACACCAAAGCGAAACCTTTGCGACACAACTGCAAGGTGCAGCGATGAGGCAGACGGTTGAGGGGCCGAACGCAGGTGCAAATGGCAGCGCAGTGGGCGGCGTCAAAAAGGATTTGGGGATATGGATATAAAATGAGGGGCTCCCACCCCTAGGAACCCCTCATCCACCCCACGCGCTCCCAGCACCGCACGTGATCTATGAAAGGTTCAGGACATGATGCCCTTGCAAGAAACATAGCAAGATCAGGGGCGGCTGGCAAAGGCCAAGACGTGAAAACTTGACCCTTAACCATGCCCTGAGCGATCAGGCGAATACCGCTTCCTTGCCGAAATGCTTGGTCAGAATATAGTAAAGGACAGCGCGGTACTTGTGACGCTCGGACCGGCCATAGGTGTCGAGCGCGGCCGAAAGCGCCTCGTCCAGCGCCGGACCGTCTGTCAGGCCAAGCTTCTTGATCAGGAAGTTCCGTTTGACGGTTTCAAGTTCGGCGGGCGAACTGCCTGCCACAGTTGAAGCGTCCGCATCGTAAATCGCCGGGCCACATCCGATCGTGACCTTGGTGAGGAGGGCAAGATCAGGGTTGATCTTGCATTTGGTCGTCAGGTCTTCGGCATATTTCGCAATCAATTCGTCGCGCTTGCTCATCTCAATCACCCTGTTTGAACGCCCCACCCGCGCTGCCGCACCGATGGCGAGAGAACACTAGAACGGTCAATAAAAGGGGCAAGGAAAATGTTTGAGGGGAAGCTGTTTCTCGGCGGAAAAGGAAAGGCCCGCCAGATGGGACGGGCCTTGGTCAGAAAGGGTTCGAACAGGCCTCAGTAGCGGTAGTGTTCGCTCTTGAACGGTCCTTCGACCTTGACGCCGATGTAGGCCGCTTGCTCCGGCTTCAGTTCCGTCAGTTTCACGCCGATCTTCTTCAGGTGCAGACGGGCAACCTTTTCGTCCAGTGCTTTCGGCAGAATATAGACGCCCGGCGCATAGTCCTTGCCCTTTGTGTAAAGTTCCAGCTGGGCCAAAACCTGATTGGTGAAAGACGCACTCATCACGAAGGACGGGTGACCGGTGGCGTTGCCGAGGTTCAAGAGGCGGCCTTCGGACAGCAGGATGATCCGGTGCCCGTTGGGCATCTCGATCATGTCGACCTGTTCCTTGATGTTGGTCCACTTGTGGTTGCGCAGCGCCGCGACCTGAATTTCGTTGTCGAAGTGGCCGATGTTGCCGACGATGGCCATATCCTTCATCTCGCGGATATGTTCGATGCGGATCACGTCTTTGTTGCCGGTGGTGGTGATGAAGATATCGGCGGACGCGACTTCATCTTCCAGCAGGGTCACCTCATAGCCGTCCATCGCCGCTTGCAACGCGCAGATCGGGTCGACTTCCGTAACCTTCACGCGGGCACCGGCACCCCGCAGGGACGCCGCCGAGCCTTTGCCTACGTCCCCGTAGCCGCAGACGACGGCAACCTTGCCAGCCATCATCGTGTCTGTAGCGCGGCGAATGCCGTCCACCAGCGATTCCTTGCAGCCATATTTGTTGTCGAACTTCGACTTGGTGACGCTGTCGTTCACGTTGATCGCCGGGAAGGGCAGCAGGCCCTTCTTGTGCAACTCATAAAGGCGATGCACGCCCGTGGTCGTCTCTTCCGACACGCCCTGGATCGCGGCGCGTTGCTGGGTGAACCAGCCCGGCGACAGCTTCAGACGCTTCTTGATCTGGTTGTAGAGGCAGACTTCCTCGTCCGAGGTCGGGATCTCGATCAAGTCGGTCTCGCCAGCCTCAACCCGCGCGCCCAGAAGAATGTAAAGCGTGGCATCGCCGCCATCGTCGAGGATCATGTTGCAGGTGCCGCCCTCGCCGCCGAACTGGAATATCTTGTCGGTATAGTCCCAGTACTGCTCCAGCGTTTCGCCTTTGATGGCGAAGACCGGCGTGCCCGAGGCGGCAATCGCCGCAGCCGCGTGATCCTGGGTCGAGAAGATGTTACAAGAAGCCCAGCGCACATCGGCACCAAGCGACTTGAGCGTTTCAATCAGAACGCCGGTCTGGATCGTCATGTGCAGCGAGCCAGAGATGCGGGCGCCCTTCAGCGGCTGCGTCGGGCCGAATTCCTCACGGCACGCCATCAGACCCGGCATTTCGGTTTCCGCGATGGTCAGCTCCTTGCGGCCGAACTCGGCAAGGGCGATATCTTTGACAATGTAATCCGCAGCCATGCGGTGCACTCCTTGAAACTGTGGTTGCCGGGCAGATAGCACGGCGAGGCCGTTTGGACAACTCGCCCCGCCGACTTATGCTGCAAGATCACCGGCATCGGATCGGTGCCGGCAGGGCGAACCCAGCCCGCCTGATTTCTCCGCAGTGCGACACGACCTGCTGAGCGTCTGACCTCAGTCCAGCGGCTTATTCAGGAACGCGGTTCAGGATCGAATTCCGCAGCACAACCGGAGCGGCAGCCATGATGGCTTGTCGCCCAAGCGGCTGGAAATCGCGGAATATCGGGGGCAGGTTCGCGCGGCGGGCGAAGATAAAGCCGTCGTGGCTTGTTGTTTCGGTCAGAAAATCGGCCGCGGCTTCGACCCGGTAGCCAAATCCGGTCAATTTGTGCGCGCAAGTGGCGTGCAGGTGCTGCGAATGGGTTGAGATGAAGATATTGTCCACCTTACCCGTCGACAGCGTCTCGGTGGCACCGGCGAGCATCTGAACTTCGTACCCCTGAATGTCAGAGTGCAGGATCGACACGTGCGAAAGGCGCTGGTCCCGGATCAACTGGTCGATCGTCAAATTCTCCGCCCCAACCTTTGCCGCGATGAACGTGCCCCGATAGCCATGGCGCTGAAAATTTGCCTCTCCGGCCCGACGCTCTTCATCGCCTGGCTCCACCATGATGACACGGCCTTCGGGGCGCTTTTGCAGCAACCACATCGAATAATGAGCCCAATATGCGCCAAGTTCCACCATGATCGGGGCGTCCGGCAGGCGCTTCAGGACTTCCTGAAACACAAATTCCTCAAGTGGTTCGTGAACTCCGCGGTTGATGATCAGAATGTCGGAAAAGCTGCCGTAATAGGCACCTGGACCCCGGAACGGTACGCGGTGGCCATTGTGCAGGACAACCAGTCCCTCCGCGATGGTTCCTGCCTGCTCCACCCGTGCGATGCACAGGTTCAGCGGGTCCGACACGATCTCACGGTATCTGCCGACAAAGTCACCGGCTGCAGCTTTCGGAATCGACAAGTCGATCCCTTTCCACTGAATGTGCGCTCCGTATCAGTAATGCGTAGCAAGCGAGCAAAGGGAGTCAAGCCGTGGTTGTGAAACGCGCGTGGCAACGGATGCTATCAGGGCGACGACTGGATCTGCTGGATCCAACTCCCGTAGACATCGAAATTGAAGACGTGGCGCACGGCTTGGCCTTCGTGGCGCGCTGGAACGGTCAGACCCGTGGGGACTGGCCCTATTCGGTGGCTGAACATTCGCTGCTGGTGGAGGAAATCTTCCGGCGGCAGGGCGGGTCCGAGCCGCGCTGGCAACTGGCAGCCTTGCTGCATGATGCACCGGAATATGTGCTGGGCGATATGATCAGCCCGGTCAAGGCGGCGGTCGGGCCAAGCTATGGCGAGCTGGATGCACGGCTGACCGCGGCGGTGCATATCCGCTTTGGCTTGCCTGCGTCCTTGCCCGTGCTTGTAAAGAAGGCAATCAAAATGGCCGACAAAGTCTCAGCCTGGCTGGAGGCTGTGCAGATCGCGGGGTTTTCAGAGAGTGAGGCCGATAAATTCTTTGGACATCCAACCGATGAAATTCTGCGGGGTCTGGAAATAAGACTGCGTCCGCCCGCTGTGGTGCGGGCGGACTATATTGCGCGGCACAAAGCCTTGTTGGATCTGGTCTGAGCCTTACTGGTCACGCTTGGGTGCCTTGTGCTTTGGCATTGGATCAACGCGGGTGGCCAACATCAGGGCGTCTGCAAGCAGGGATAACATTTCATTCTCCTTTTCGAACTTTCGATGCTACAGATATAAAATGCAATGCCACTGTTTACGAGTCAAAGAAACTTTCCAATTGTTAGCTGATCTATCATGTCTATCGACTGGCGCAGCTTTCCTTCCCTTACTTCGCTTCGCGCTTTCGAGGCGGCTGCGCGGCTGCAAAGCTTTTCTTTGGCGGCGCGAGAGTTGAATGTGACCCATGCCGCTGTGGCGCAACAGGTGCGTGGCCTCGAAGTGCATTTGGGCCGCGAACTGATTTTTCGCGCGGGCCGCGGCATGGCGCTGACGGCAGAAGGAACCAAACTGGCGCAGGCCTTGGCGGAAGGGTTCCGCAGCATTGCACTGGCCCTGAACGAAGTGAAAGGCACCGGACCGGGGGCTCCGCTGCGGGTGACGCTGACACCCGCATTTGCCGCACAATGGCTCATGCCAAGGTTGGGCGCTTTCTGGAAATCTCATCCGGAGGTTGAGATTTCGTTGAACCCTGAAAAGCGCATCGTCGATCTGCGTCGCGAAGGGATTGATCTGGGTTTGCGGTTTGGGAATGGCAAGTGGCCTGGCCTTGATGCCGAGTTCCTGACGGCGGCTCACTATGTCATCGTCGCAGCACCTTCGCTGTTAGACGGCAAGCACGATCTCTCCACGGCCGACCTGTCCGCGATGCCTTGGGTCATCGAGGAGGATTGGCCGGAAGCCCTGAGTTGGCTGAAAGGGTTCGGGTTGAAACCGGACGCCATGAACATCGCCTACATTCCGACCGAAGAGCTTGCCCTTTCTGCGGCCCGCCAAGGCTATGGCCTGCATGTCGAAGCCGAAGCTTTGGTCGAACACGATGTCGAAAGCGGTGCGCTGATCATCGTCGGACGGGTCGAGGATGACAGTTTGGCCTATTACATGGTGACAAGACCCGGACCAAAGCGACCCGACCTCAAGACCTTCATGAAATGGCTAAAGACCGCCCTGTAGGACGGCCTTAGTCGGGTAGCGATGCGCTGGATCAGACAGACAGATCTTCGGGCTGCATGCCAGAGGCCAAAGCCGAGATAAACCAGCGCGGTTTGCGGCCACGACCGGACCATGTGTCCGATTTATCAGCCGGGTTTGCGTATTTCGCACTGGCCGGCGCACGGCGGCGCACCACAGGTGCACCCGTCAGTTCTTCAAGGTCAAACCCCTTGGCGCGGGCAAATTCCTGAAGTTCCGCAAGGGCTTCCTTCTTCTTGCGGTCCTCGAAGCTCGTAATCGCCTTTGACACTTGGGATTGCAGGTCCTTCAACTCTTTGAGGGACAGGCTGTTCAGATGTTCCACGGGCTTATTCCTTCTTGGTTCCCGAAGCGATTACTAGGATTAGTGCAAACGGAACGCAAGATGGGTAATTCTATTTTGGACTTCTTTTGGCGAGAATACGCTGAAGTGTCCGACGGTGCATAGAAAGCCTGCGGGCGGTTTCAGAAACATTTCGATCACACATCTCATAGACGCGCTGAATATGCTCCCATCGGACACGATCGGCGGACATAAGGTTTTCTGGCAGTGCCGGAAGAGTCTCCGCCTTGGCCAAAAGTGCATTCATTACGTCATTTGCATCGGCAGGCTTCGAAAGATAATCAATCGCACCTATTTTGACGGCCGCCACAGCCGTGGCAATAGCGCCATATCCGGTCAGCACCACGACCCGACAATCGGGCCGCCGCGCGTGCAGCGCCTCGACCACATCCAGCCCATTGCCGTCGCCCAGACGCAGATCAACGACCGCGTAAGCGGGAGGTCGTGCATTCGCAATGGCTTTCCCGGCCTCGACACTTTCCGCCGTTTCGGTCTGAAACCCACGTTTGTCCATGGCTTTTGCCAATCTCTTGACGAAAGCCTCATCGTCATCGACCAGAAGCAGAGAGCGGTCCGGTCCGATTTCGGGTACTGTCTGTTCCGTCAAACTTGTCCCTCCCGCAACGCCAATTAATCGGCGGCTAGAGCGACCACGCTAACCTAGCTTGCCTTCAGGAAACAAGCAGTCCTGTCCGCGATTTCCTGTGCAGTCGCATCTCTTTGGAAGAAATCGGCAAATCCGGTCTTCGGCAACATGAGATAGGTCATCGTCGTATGGTCAACCGTGTAGCCGGCGTCACGCTTCTCGGGCAGCTGGTAGTAAACCTTGTAAGCCTTTGCAGCCGCAGCAATTTGCGCTTCGGTTCCGGTCAGGGCAACAAGATGGCTGAAGTTGCTGACATAGTCGGCCAGAACCTGTGGCGTATCGCGGGCGGGATCGACCGAAATGAACACCGGGATTGCCTCCAGCCCCTGTTTGGCCAGAAGATCTGCCGCCTCGGCATTTCGGGCATTGTCCAGAGGGCAGACATCCGGGCAAGAGGCATAGCCGAAATAGACCAGTGACGGTTTGGCCAGCACCTGCGCATCCGTCACGGCAGCACCCGACGTATCGACCAGCGACAAAGGCCCGCCGATCTGACCTCCAGCTATCGCCGAACCCCGGCAATCGGCAAAGACATCGGTCCCCGGCCCGCGAACAGCCTTCAAAACCAGCGGGGCGCCAACGAGGCCCGCAAGCACGATCACCCCGATACCGACATAAGTTCTGGACATATGAGCCTCCGTTGCCGTCGTGCATTGCTCCGACCTTTGCGCCTCAATAACAATGCAGGGCGCAAGGGGCGAGGGTCGATGTCGATGGGTTACGCAGATGTGCATCCGGGCTTCCGCTATGTCCACGGCGATTGGGTGCGGCTGCGCACCCTGACCGTCCTGCGTTGGGTCTCGATTCTGGGCCAGTTGGCCGCCCTGTTGGCGGCACCCTATTACTTCAATCTGGTTCTGCCGTTCGGCCCCTGTGCCATCGCCGTCGGGGCCTCGGTGGCATTGAACATCGCGATTGCACTGATCTTCCCGGTCAACAAACGGCTGGCCGACCACGAGGCTATGTTGATGCTCTTGTTCGATCTTGCGCAAATGGTCTACTTGATCGGCGTCACCGGCGGGCTATCCAACCCTTTCGCCCTGCTGGTGATCGTGCCCGTCACTATCTCGGCCTCGGCGCTGGAGTTGAAATCGACGGTCTTTCTCGGCGGGCTCACCATCCAGTTGGTGACCGCCATCGCTTTCATCTACAAGCCCCTGCGCTTCGATAGCGGCGCGATGCTGAGCCTGCCCGTGCAGTTTGAAATCGGCTATTGGCTGGCCATCGTCACCGGTACCGTATTTCTTGCGGTCTATTCGCGCCGAATCGCGGTGGAAATGCGGGCGATGTCAGATGCCCTGCTGGCTGCGCAAATGGCCTTGGCGCGGGAACAGAAGCTGACTGACCTCGGCGGCGTCGTGGCGGCTGCAGCGCATGAACTGGGCACGCCCCTGGCCACGATCAAGATGGTGGCTGCAGAGTTGATTGACGAACTGGAAGGTCAGGCCAGCCTGCAAGAGGACGCCAAGCTGATCCGTGCACAGGCGGACCGCTGTCGCGATATTCTGCGCTCGATGGGGCAGGCCGGGAAGGATGACCTGTACATGCGTCAGGCCCCCCTGATCGCCGTACTGCGCGAGGCGGCCGAACCGCATGTCAACCGCGGCAAAGCCGTGATCTTCAACGACCAGATCGGCGCAGCCTTCCAACCCGCCATTCAACGGCGGCCAGAGGTCATTCACGGCATCCGCAATCTGATTCAGAATGCCGTCGATTTCGCAGCCGCCACGATTTGGGTGGATATGGAATGGACAGGACAGCAGATCCGCATCCGCATCGTTGACGACGGTGCGGGTTTTCCGCCGCATCTGATCAACCGCATCGGGGACCCTTTTGTGCGGGAGCGCCGCGAACCGCCGTCCGACGGCCTGCGGCCTGAATACGAGGGGATGGGTCTGGGGCTTTTCATCGCCAAGACTTTGCTGGAACGGTCGGGCGCTGTGCTGACCTTTGCCAACGCGTCCGATCCCTTTCTGGCACCCAGTGAACGGCCCGAACGCTGCGGCGCGGTGGTCGAGGTTGTCTGGCCGGAAGCCGACTTGCTGGCCCCAAAGGGTCCGGTCATGGGAGAGAACCAGCGCAATCGGCTGTGACCTTCCGCCAAAAGGGCCAAATCCAGATGAAAAGCTTAACCGTTCATTAACCAGCTCTGCCTTAGGTTGCCCGCATAGGCACAGGAGTTGTACGATGCAGATCAACTGGATGTATGAGCTTGATCTGATCTTGGTTGCGATGGGGGCAGCGACGTTGGCCTTGCTGGCGACCGTGTACTTTGAACGTCGGCACAACCGCGTGCCTGTCACGCTGTTCACCGAAGATACTTCTGCGACGGTCTATCTGTTCGATGGCGACGTGTTGATTGACAGCACCCCCTCGGCCCGCGCCCTTCTGGCGGCCAGTCAGGTACAAGGCACGGCTTGGGCCAAGCTGATGACCTATCTCGCCCCGCATTTCGCCGATCTCGAGGCGAAGCTTCTGCGCCTTCCGTTTGAAGGTGCCCTGACCCTCGCCTCTGCCCCAATGCGCGGCAAGCCCTTGCTGTTGCAAGCCGAACAGCGCGGCGGCCTGACGCGTCTCGTTCTGGCCGATCCCAGCCGGGATGACCACCCAGCAGGCCAGGACCTGATGGCGCAGCGCGCCGTTCAGGAAGAACTGGACCTTCTGCGCGACACTGTGGCCCGCGCCCCGGTGCTGATGTGGCGCGAACGGGCGAACGGCGACATCATCTGGGCCAACGCCGCCTATATGCTACGCGCGACGGATGTGCTTGACATTCGGCAAGACCTGACCTGGCCGCTGCCGCGCCTGTTCGAACGTCGGGCCAGCGCGCAAGGGATCACCGGGCAAAGACAAAAGCTGACCGCGCGGGATGGCAAGGTGGCCTGGTACGAGCTGACCGGTTTCAGCGACGGAGAGGACCGGCTGGTCTTTGCCACTGCCGCCGATTCAGCCGTTCATGCGGAAACGGCGCTTCGGGACTTCATGCTGACGCTGACCAAGACCTTCGCCCACCTGCATGTCGGCCTCGCGATCTTTGACAAGCAGCGCCAATTGGTGCTGTTCAATCCGGCGCTGATGGATCTGACCGGACTGCCGGCCGATTTCCTGTCCATGCGACCATCGCTTCTGTCTGTTCTGGACGGCATGCGCGACCGCAACATGATTCCCGAACCGAAGGACTATCGCGGCTGGCGACGCCAGTTGATGGAGATGGAGCGCGCCGCCGCATCGGGCCTTTATGAAGAAACCTGGAGCCTTCCCGGCGGTCAGACTTACCGTGTCATCGGTCGCCCGCATCCGAATGGCGCACTGGCCCTGATGATCGAAGATATCTCGGGCGAGATGCTGCGCACACGGCGGTTCCGCGCCGACCTTGAGTTGAGCCAGTCGGTGATCGATGAGGTGGACGAGGCGATTGCCGTCTTCTCGCCCGCCGGGCATCTGGTGATCTCCAACTCAGCCTATGCCAGGTTGTGGGGTAGCGATCCGGCGGCCAATCTGGCCGAGGAGACGCTGCGCTCACTGTCGGGACGGTGGCGGATGCAGTGCTCGCCAAGCCCGGTCTGGACCGATCTGGAGGATTTCGCCTCCAACCCTGGCGACCGCACCCAGTGGAAAGCCGAGGTGCGGCTGCTGGATGGCCGCCTGATCGACTGCCGGTTTGCGCCACTGTCGGGCGGCGCCACGATGACAGCCTTCCGCCTGCGCGACGCCGGAACCGGACCCAAGGCAGTTTTTACTGGCTCCGCCCTCAAGCGCGCCTGACGGGTGATTCCAACCGGACACAAGCTCGGCTAAGCTCGTGCCATGCGCATGCCCCTGATCATCGACCTCGCCACCGAAGACGACACCACCGGCCTTGGCAAAGCCTTGGCCGGGCTGCTCCGGGCGGGGGACAGCCTCCTGCTCGAGGGCCCGATTGGCGCGGGCAAATCGCATCTTGCACGGGCGCTGATCCGGGCAAGGTTGGGGCCGCATGAAGACGTGCCCTCGCCGACCTTCACGCTGGTGCAGACCTATCCCGGCGACCCCGATATCTGGCATGCCGACCTTTATCGGCTGACCCATCCCGATGAAGTCGTGGAATTGGGGCTGGAGGACGCCTTTGCAACCGCCATCTGCCTGATCGAATGGCCCGACCGGCTGGGCAGCATCCTCCCCGAAAATGCCCTTCGGCTGAAGCTTGAAACTTTGGGCGAGGGGCGTCGCGCCACCTTGCTATCGGGTGACCGTCCCGGTTTTGACCTTGCTTTGTCCAGCCGTATGCGCGCCATGGCGGCAGAGGCGTTTCTCGCCGACACCGGTTGGCCGCAAGCCCATCACGCGTCCCTGGCAGGGGACGCCTCAGCCCGTCGCTACGAACGCCTGACCTCAACAACCGAAACAGCCATCCTGATGGATGCCCCACCCGGACAGGCCGATTCTGTGGCGGACTTCGTCAAGATCGACCAGCATCTGTTGGCACTCGGCCTGTCCGCGCCCCGAATTCTGGCGCAGGATACTGCCCAAGGCTTCCTGTTGCTGGAGGATTTCGGAGACGGCCTTTACCCAGGTTACATCGCTGCCGATCCGGCCTTGGAACCGGTTCTTTATGAAGCCGCCACCGACACTCTGCTTGACCTGCAAGCCAGGGCACCCGCAGCCGATCTGCCAGATGCGACGGCGCAAGACTGGGCCGAAGCCGCAGCCCTTGCCATAGACTGGTATCGCATGGGTGTGACGGGCGATACGCTGGGCCGGTCAGACTTCGTCTCTGTTCTGGCGCAGACCTTGAAGCACCACGCTGACGGCCCTCGGGTCATGATCCTGCGGGACTATCACGCGGAAAACCTGATGTGGCTGCCGCAACGTCAGGGCCTTGCGCGCGTCGGCCTGCTGGACTTCCAACTCGCCCAACTGGGTCAGCCCGGCTATGATCTCGTTTCCCTGCTGCAAGATGCCAGACGCGATGTGCCAGAGGTGATCGAAACCGCCATGATCCACCGCTTTGCCGCAATGAAAGGCGCAGACAGTGCGGCCTTCGCGGCCTCTTATGCTGCCCTGGGTGCCCAACGCGCCTTGCGGATCCTTGGCATTTTCGCCCGGTTGTGTCTGAAAGACGGCAAGGCACGGTATATCCCGCTGATCCCCCGCGTCTGGGACCAGTTGCAACGCAACCTTACTCATCCGGCTCTGTCGGACTTGCAAGCCGTCTGCGCCAGTCTGTTGCCCGCACCTAACTCTGAAACCTTGCAACATCTGGAGGCTCAATGCGGCGCTTTCCGGTGATGCTGTTTGCGGCAGGGTTCGGCACCCGGATGGGCGCACTGACCAAGGACCGGCCCAAACCGATGATCCCGGTGGCGGGAAAGGCCCTGCTGGACCATGCGCTTGACCTCTGCACCGCCGATCTGGTGACGCATCGGGTCGTCAACCTGCATTACCTTGGCGACCAGATTGCCCGCCATCTTTCGGGCCGTGATGTTGCACTGAGCCGCGAAGACCCCATCCTTGACACGGGTGCAGGCCTGCGGGCGGCCTTGCCGCTGCTGGGCTCCGGCCCTGTGATGACGCTCAACACCGACGCCGTCTGGACGGGGGAAAACCCACTCGTCGAACTTGCCGCGGCTTGGGACGATAGGCGGATGGACGCGCTGCTTTTAGTGGCAGAGGTGCAAAACGCCTCTGGCCACAGGGGCACTGGCGACTTCCTGATTGATTCCGATGGTCGCCTGACCCGCGCCGAAGGGGCACCGGGCGTGGTTTATCTGGGGGCACAGATTCTTTGCACCCACCGGCTTGTGCGGGTATCGCAGCAGGCGTTTTCCCTCAACCTCATCTGGGATCAGATGATTGCCGAGGGTCGCGCCTTTGGACGTCTTCACCGGGGCGGCTGGTGCGACGTGGGCCAACCGGACTCGATCGCACTGGCTGAGGCATTGCTGCATGACTGACAAGGTCTTCTTCCTGCCCCCCGGCGTCGATTTCGCCACCGAACTGGTGCGCGGCCTGAAAACCCGTCTGGCTGGCCAAAAGCCGGAAGCCATGGCCCAGGTCACGCTCTATCTCAACAGCCAGCGCATGCGCCGCCGGGTCACCGAGAGTTTCGTGCGCGGCGCAGCCAGCTTTCTGCCCCGGATGTTCGTGCTGTCTGACCTCGCCAGCCATCCGATCCTCTCAGACCTGCCACCCCCGACCAGTCCCCTGCGCCGACAGTTGGACCTTGCCCGCCTGATCGATGGCCTGCTGCAGGCGCAGCCCGATCTTGCGCCCCGAGCGGCCCTGTTCGACCTTGCCCGCAGCCTTGGCCTATTGCTGGATGAAATGCAGGATGAGGGGGTGGCCGCCGACACCATCTCGGGCCTCGACGTCTCGGGCCATTCCGAACATTGGGCGCGGACGCAGTCTTTCTTAAGGATTGTCGCCCCCCTCATGGCGGCGCAGGATGGCCCGGCCCGCCACCGCATCGCCTCGGAACGTCTGGCAGCGCATTGGCGCACCGATCCGCCACAAGGTCCGGTGATCGTGGCAGGCTCCACCGGGTCGCGGGGGCCGGTTGCGCAGCTGATGCAAGCGGTTGCGGGCCTGCCGCAAGGCGGTCTGGTGCTTCCCGGCTATGATCCAGATTTGCCGGAATCCGTCTGGTCGCGGATGGATGACGCCCTGACGGCAGAGGACCACCCGCAATACCGCTTTCGTCGCCTGATGGACCTGTTGGGCGTCGCCCCGTCAGACATAAAGTCATGGGTTGCGGCGCCGCCCTGCGATGCAGCCCGCAACCGTCTGATCTCCCTGTCGCTTCGCCCCGCCCCGGTCACCGACCAATGGCTGGTCGAGGGCCAGAGCCTGCCCGATCTGGTCCAGGCCACGCGCCACCTGACCCTCATCAAGGCGGCCAACCCGCGGGCCGAGGCCTTGACCCTGGCCCTGATCCTGCGGCGCGCCGTGTCACGGGGTCAAAAGGCGGCGCTCGTGACGCCGGATCGCACCCTCGCCCGCCGGGTCGAGGCGCAACTGGACCGCTGGGGCATCCTCCCGGACGATTCCGCTGGCGTGCCTTTGGCGCTGTCGGCCCCGGGCCGGTTGCTGCGCCACATCGCCCGCGCCTTCGAGGCGCCCATCACCGCAGATGTGCTGATGACCCTGTTGAAGCACCCCTTGGCCGGAAGCGGTGGCGACCGGGGTACCCATCTTCTGCTGGCCCGCGACCTTGAACTGGACCTGCGCCGCAAGGGTCCCGCCTTCCCTGATGCCGCTGCGGTTCTGGTTTGGTCCTCGACCCGGAAAGAACCGCAGGCTGCCGCGTGGGGCCAAGCCTTAGGGCAGGTTCTGACGCTCCTCGCCCCTGAGCCTTTGGAAGCGCTGGACGCCCACATCACCCGCCACCGCGCTGCAGCCGAGGCTTTGGCGCGCGGCACGGCAGCGGAAGGAACCGGCGCGCTTTGGGCCAAGGAACCCGGTATCGCCGCCGCGGGACTGATGGCGATGCTTGCCGCCGAATCCGATCACAGCGGCACCTTCTCGGCCGCAGACTACCGGATGCTGTTTGAAAGCCTGATCGCCAAGGAAGAGGTCCGCAGCCCGGTCACCGGCCACCCGCTTGTAGCCTTCCACGGCCCTCGGGAAGCGCGGGAGATCGAAGCCGATCTGGTGATTCTGGCGGGGCTGAACGAAGGCACATGGCCCGCGGCCGCCGATCCGGACCCTTGGCTGAACCGCAAGATGCGCAAGGAAGCGGCTCTGTTATTGCCTGAACGCCAGATCGGACTGTCGGCGCATGACTATCAGCAGGCCGTGGCGGCACCCGAAGTCATCCTCTCGCGGGCGCTGCGCGATGCCGAGGCCGAGACGGTTCCCTCGCGCTGGCTCAACCGCCTCAGCAACCTGATGACCGGTTTGCCCAACAAGGGTGGTGACGAAGCCCTGCGCCGGATGGAGGCGCGCGGGCAGGTCTGGTTGGAACGGTCTGAGGCTTTGGAACGGCACGACGGGCCGATCAACGAAAGCCTTGCGCCTGCCAAACGCCCGCGCCCCAGCCCGCCGGTCGCGGCGCGGCCAAAGGAACTGGCGCTGACGAGGATCCGAACCCTGATCCGCGACCCCTATGCCATTTACGCGCAATACATCTTGCGTCTGAAGCCGCTCGACCCGCTGCGCCCGAAGCCGGATGCACGGGATCGCGGCACAGCATTGCACCGCATTCTGGAGCGGTTTGTACGCGAAAGGCCCGAGCTGGAGCGACAAGACGCGGCCCGCACGCGCCTGCTGGCGATCGGCGCGGATGTTCTGGCCGAGGAAACCCCGTTTCCTTCGGCCCGCACGCTTTGGCTGGCACGGTTGGAACGGGCCGCGGATCATTTCCTGTATCAAGACCAGAAGCACGGCGGCCACGCGCTGCAGGTCGAGAAGCAGGGCCGGACCCCGGTCAACGGCACCGATTTCACCTTGTCTGGCACGCCGGACCGCATCGACATCCTGCCCGATGGACGCCTTCATCTGATCGACTACAAGACCGGCACTCCGCCCACCAAGGCGCAACAGACCGTCTTTGACCTGCAACTGCATCTGGCGGCGGCGATGGCCGAACGCGCCGGCTTTACCCCGCACCCTATCGAAGTGGCGCTGATCAGCTATATCGGCCTCGGCGCTGGTGAGAAGATCGAGGAAACTCCGCTGACCCCGGAAGAAATCAACGCCATCTGGGAGCGATTTGTGTCCCTGATTCAGGCCTATTCCGATCCCAAGACCGGCTACGCCTCACGCCGGGCCGTATTCGACACACGCTATCCCGGCGACTATGACCACCTCGCCCGCTTTGGCGAGTGGGACATGACCGAACGTGCCGAAACCATCAAGGTGGGCCAAGATGACCCCGCGTGAGGCAATTTCAGCCCAAGTAAGAGCCGCCGATCCTGCAGCGTCAACATGGCTTTCGGCCAATGCAGGCTCTGGCAAGACCCGCGTGCTGACCGACCGCGTCGCCCGCCTGCTGTTGGCCGATGTGGAACCGCAGCGCATCCTTTGCCTGACCTATACCAAGGCCGCCGCGTCCGAGATGCAGAACCGCCTGTTCCAGCGCCTTGGCGAATGGGCGATGATGCCCGACGGCAAATTGACCGCGGCGCTCTCGGAGTTGGGTGAACGCGTCGCCCTTGATGCCGCCCACCTGTCGCGCGCGCGCCGTCTGTTTGCCCGCGCGATCGAGACTCCGGGTGGTTTGCGCATACAAACCATCCACAGTTTCTGCGCCAGCCTGCTGCGCCGCTTTCCGCTGGAGGCCGGGGTCTCACCCAACTTCGTGGAACTCGACGACCGCGCCGGTCGCCTGCTGCGGCAGGACATTCTGGAAGAGATGGCTGACAAGACAGCCACGGAAGCCGTTCGGCAGGCCGCTTTGGTCTTCAAGGGAGAGGATTTCACCGCCCTGATGGAGGACGTCGCTCGTCATCCCCACGGCTTTTCAGGCTCTGTTCCGGCACTTCTCGGCCTTACCGCCGGGGAAACCGTGGCCAAACTGTTGGCCGATGTGTTCCTTGGCGACGAGGCGGATATTCTGCAATACTTGCTCCCCGCCCTCGCCGCAGGTGGAGCGAACGACAACAAGGCCGCCGAAAAGCTGCGCGGCCTTGACCTGTCGCAGCCTGATCTGCCCGCGTTGGAGCGGCTGGAGGAGGTGTTTCTGTTTGCCACCGGTCAGAAGGCCGGGCAGGCGAAGATCGGCAGTTTCCCGACCAGGCCGACGCAGGGAAAGATTGCCGCCCAGATGTCTCGGTTGGACAATCTGATGGCCCGCGTGGAACTGGCCCGGAGCCGCCGTCAGACCCTGCTTGCGGCCGGGAAGACCGAGGCGATTCACCGCTTCGCCCGCGCCTTCCTGCCCGTTTATGCCAAGCGCAAGGCTGCTCAGGGCCTGCTCGATTTCGACGACCTGATCTTTCGTGCGCGCCATCTGCTGTCTGATCCCTCCGTCGCCGCCTGGGTGCTGTTCCGGCTGGATGGCGGCATCGACCATGTGTTGGTGGATGAAGCGCAGGACACCTCGCCCATGCAATGGGATGTGATCGGCCTTCTGACGGCGGAATTCACCGCCGGAGAGGGCACACGTCCCGGCGGGCGGACCTTGTTCGTGGTGGGCGACAAGAAGCAGTCGATCTACTCGTTCCAAGGCGCCGACGTGGCCGCTTTCGACCAGAAACACGCCGCATTCCAGGGCCGTTTCACCGCCGCCCAACAAGTCTTTCAGACCCTGCCGCTCGAATACTCCTTCCGGTCGTCTCCGGCGATCCTGAACCTTGTGGATTCCGCGCTCGGCAACCTTTCGCCCGAGGCTTTGGGCGCCACCGTCAGCCACCGCGCCTGTTTCCCTGACCTTCCGGGCCGCGTGGATCTCTGGCCCTTGATCGAAGCAGATGAGGAAAAGGAAGACATCCATTTCGAAGACCCGATTGACCTGATCCGCGCCACCCACCCCATCGCCCAACTGGCAGACCGGATTTCCGCCGAAATAGAGACGCTTTTGACAACGGGCGCCCAGATCACCACACGTCAGGGCGCGCGTCCGGTCCATGCGGGTGATTTCCTCATCCTCGTCCAGACCCGAGGCGCGCTCTTCGGGGAAATCATCCGCGCCTGCAAAGGGCGAGGCCTGCCGATTGCCGGGGCTGACCGGCTGAAGCTCGGAGAGGAAATGGCGGTCAAGGACCTCGTGGCGCTTTTGTCCTTCCTTGCGACGCCAGAGGACGACCTGTCGCTGGCAGCCCTGCTGCGCTCTCCCCTGATCGGGATCAGCGAGGCAGAGCTTTACGACCTTGCCCAGGGTCGGCCCGGCTATCTTTGGGAAAAGCTGCGCAACCTTGACCACCGCGCCGTGCCGATCCTGACGGACCTGCGCAATCAGGTCGACTATCTTCGCCCCTATGATCTGCTGGAACGCACCCTTGTCCGCCATGACGGCCGCCGCCGTCTGATCGCACGGCTTGGAGCAGAGGCAGAGGATGCGATTGATGAACTGCTCAATCAGGCCTTGGCCTATGAGCGCTCCGCTGTCCCCAGCCTGACTGGCTTTCTGTCTTGGCTTGAGGCGGATTCGGTGCAGGTCAAGCGGCAGGCCGATGGCGCAGGCGACAAGATCCGGGTGATGACGGTGCATGGCGCCAAGGGCTTGGAGGCCGAGATCGTCATCCTGCCCGACACCGCCGACCGCAATCCGCAAGAACGCGATCAGCTCTATGCCGATACCGCCGGAAACGTGCTGTGGAAAACGCCGAAGGATGAAAGCCCCCCGGTGATTGCGGCTCTGCGCCAGCAAAAACAGGCGCGGGAGGCGGAGGAAAACCTGCGCCTGCTCTATGTCGCCCTGACACGGGCAAGATGCTGGTTGATCGTGGCGGGCGCCGGCAAGGCTGCGAAAGACGGCGCGTGGCACAAGATCGTGACAGAGGGCATGGTCAAGCTGGAGACCCAGCTTACGCCAAACGGGACACGCTATGAAATGGGCACATGGCCCGTCAATTCGGTCGCCGCAAAGACACAACCTGCGCCGGAAGATCCGCCCGAAGACTGGATGTTTCTGCAGACCGAGCGCCCGGCCAAGACCAACCTGTCGCTATCACCGTCCGATCTTGGCGGCGCCAAGGCCTTGCCCGGCTCGGGCGAGGAAACCGAGACGGCAAAGGCGCGCGGCACCGCACTTCATCTGCTTTTGCAGCATCTGCCAGATCACGCGGTCGAGAGTTGGGAGGCCATTGCCGCCCATCTTGTCCAAGATCAGGCACCCGACGTCCTCCCGCAGGCGCGGGCTTTGTTGACAGATCCGCAGCTTAGGCCGCTCTTCACGGGAAACTCGCTGGCGGAAGTACCCCTGACCGCGCCTTGGACCGCGCATCGCCTGCTGGGGACGATTGACCGGCTGGTTCTGGGGCAGCGCATCCTTGCGGTGGATTTCAAGAGCAACCGGACTGTGCCTGCCGCTGTCAGCGTTGTGCCTGAGGGCATCCTGCGCCAGATGGGTGCCTATCTGCACATGCTGGAAAACCTGTACCCCGATCGCCCGGTTGACTTGGCGATCCTGTGGACCGAAACCGCCACCCTTATGCCGCTTCCCCCCGATATGCTGAGGGCGGCACTTGGTCGCGCCACGATAAGTGGTATAGATCAGAGCCCGGCAGCCCTTGACGTCGGCTCCCCTCGACCATACGTTCAAAGGCCGAAATCCATTGGAGACATATCATGGGCGCTGCAACCATTGCCGTGACAGATTCCACCTTCGACAAGGAAGTCCGCCAGTCCACCATCCCGGTGGTTG
>CANGHD010000007.1 GCA_947453525.1 Paracoccaceae bacterium
CCCCTGCCGTCAGATTGGCCCAGCTCTGGAGGAGTTGGCCGCTGAATACGGCGGCAAGATCAAGATCGTGAAAGTCAATGTCGACGAAAACCCCGACAGCCCGGCGGCTTTGGGCGTGCGCGGCATACCGTCGCTTTTCTTGTTCAAGGACGGTCAGGTTGCCTCGAACAAGGTTGGCGCGGCACCGAAGGCGGCCCTGAAAAGCTGGATCGACTCGGCCATCTAAAAACCCTGCGCATCGTTTCAATGGGCGCCTTCGGGCGCCCTTTTCGTTTGGGCGCCGCTGCTCCATATTGGCGCAAACGGAGGCTTGCATGTCCGACGAAAAATTTCCCGGCTGGCACGGAACTACCATACTCGCCGTCCGCAAAGGCGGTGAGGTTGTGGTGGCCGGTGACGGGCAGGTCAGTCTTGGCCAGACCATCATAAAGGGCACCGCGCGCAAGGTGCGCCGCCTCTCGCCCGGTGGAAAGGATGTGGTCTGCGGCTTTGCCGGCTCGACCGCTGATGCCTTCACGCTCATGGAACGGCTGGAGAAAAAGCTGGAGGCCTCATCAGGCCAACTGGCCCGCGCCTGTGTTGATCTTGCGAAGGACTGGCGCATGGACAAATATCTGCGCAACCTTGAGGCCATGCTGATCGTCACCGATGGCGAAGGCCTGTTCGTGCTGACCGGCGCCGGTGATGTGTTGGAGCCGGAGCATGACGTGACCGCCATCGGTTCGGGCGGCAATTATGCCCTCGCAGCGGCCCGGGCGCTGATGGATGGTGACCTGCCCGCTGAAGCTATTGCCCGCAAGGCAATGGCGATTGCGGCGGATATCTGCGTCTATACCAACGGTAACCTGACCGTTGAAACCATTCGCAAACACCCGAACCCGGAGGCCCCCCGATGAACACATATGACTACGCCGACAAAGTTGCCGTCATCACCGGCGGCGCCAATGGCATCGGGGCGGCGGTGGCCGAACGGATGTCACGATCCGGCGCGAAGGTGGCGATCTGGGACATGGATATCGCAGCGCCCGAGCCCAAGGTGGCCAGCCTTCCTGACGCCTCTCGCCTGTTCGTGCAAGTCGATGTCAGCGACGAGGCGAGCGTCGCCGCAGCACTGGCGCAGACCGAGGCCGCCTTTGGCCGCGTCGACGTGCTGGTCAACAGCGCAGGTATCGCAGGTCCGGCCGGACCCTTGGCCAAGTATGACACTGCCATGTGGAAGAAGATCCTTGCCATCAACCTCGATGGTACCTTCCTGACCTGCAAGGCAGTCACCCCCGGCATGATGGCGCGCAACTATGGCCGCATCGTCAACATCGCCTCGATCGCCGGGAAAGAGGGCAACCCGAACGCCTCGGCCTATTCCGCCTCCAAAGCCGGGGTGATCGCGCTGACGAAATCCTTGGGCAAGGAATTGGCGGGCCATGACATCGCCGTCAACTGCGTGACGCCTGCCACCGCCAAGACCCGCATTCTGGAGCAGCTCAGTCAGGAGTTCATCGACTACATGCTGTCTAAGATTCCGCGCGGCCGTTTTGTTACGGTCGAGGAAATCGCCTCCATGATCCTGTGGATCGCCTCGGCCGAGAATTCCTTCACCACCGGCTCGACCTTTGATCTTTCCGGCGGACGTGCCACCTATTGAACGAAGGCAGGAGGCCTGAATGAACATCTCCATCGAGGACCTGCGCGCCTCCGTTGCACGGGGCATCCTGACCGAGGGGCAATCCGCCCAGTTGATCGCCTTGTCCGAGGCACGGCGGATGGCCAAGGACAGGGTTGAACCGCTGGAGGAACCCTTCGTCCTGTTCAAGGGGTTCAACGAAATTTTCGTCGTGGTCGGCCTGACCATCCTGTTCACCGGATGGATCGGTGTTGCCACCCTGCTGGGATTGAACAGTCAGGCCCCCGCCGGGCTTGAAACCATCGTGCTGTCTTTGGTGACCATTGCCGGCCTCGCGGGTGTTGCGCGCTATTTCACGCTGAAACGCCGGATGATCGCGCCCTCCATCGCGCTGGCGATCATGACGGCCCTGTCCGCGCTGGTGCTGGGCGTGGCATTGGCGGGCCAGTTTTCCGCAAGCGACATCCTGATCCTGCCGGCGCTGATCGTGGCGCTGGTCATGGCTGGATACTACACTGTCTTCCGGGTGCCCTTTGCGGCAGCGATCATTGCCGGGGCGCTGTTTTGCGCCTTGTGGACCGCGATGGTCGGCTCTGGGACGGTCGCAGCCAGTGCCTTTCTGGGGCTGGAGCGCAATGCGACGGCATCCACGGCGATCGTCCTCTTCGGACTGGTCACCTTTGCCTTTGCGATGGCGCTGGACATGTCGGACCCGCTGCGGGTTTCAACCCGGTCAGCCACCGGCTTCTGGCTGCATGTCGTGGCGGCCCCCGCCATCGTGAATACGGTGGCGCTGAACCTTCTGGAAAAGGGCACTCCACTGGCTCAGGGGCTGCTGGTGGCCTTCCTTTTGGGCATCGCACTTGTCGCCATCGTGATTGACCGCCGTTCGTTCCTTGTTTCGGGCGCGGGCTATTCGGTGGTTCTTGCGGCCACGCTGTTCGAAGGGGCTGCCCCATTCGCCATTCTGGCCCTTGGCCTGATCCTTGTGCTGCTTGGATCGCTCTGGGACCGCTTGCGCGCCCGTCTGATGGCCGCGCTGCCCGCTTTCCCGGGCAAGACCAACCTTCCGCCCTATGGAACTGCAGAATGAGTGATCTGACCCCGCGCGAAATCGTCTCGGAGCTTGACCGCTTCATCATCGGCCAGCGTGACGCCAAGCGGGCAGTTGCGGTGGCGCTGCGCAATCGTTGGCGTCGCAAGCAGTTGGGTGACGATCTGCGCGACGAGGTCTACCCCAAGAACATCCTGATGATTGGCCCCACTGGCGTCGGCAAGACCGAGATCGCCCGACGGTTGGCGCGGCTGGCCAAGGCGCCGTTCCTGAAGGTCGAAGCAACCAAGTTCACCGAAGTGGGCTACGTAGGCCGCGACGTCGACAGCATCATCCGCGATCTGGTCGATGTGGCCCTTGTCGAAACCCGCGCCCGGATGCGGGACGAAGTGAAGGCCAAGGCACAAACTGCCGCCGAAGAGCGGGTGGTCGAGGCTCTGGCGGGCAAGGACGCCCGCGAACAGACGCGGGAGTTGTTCCGTGGCAAGCTGCGGCGCGGTGAACTGGACGATACGCTGATTGAACTCGAAGTGGAAGACAGCGTGCCACCACCCATGATGATGGGTGGGCAAGGGATGGAACTGCAGATGCAGGGCCTGCAAGATCTGTTCAAGGCGTTCGGTGCCCGCACAAAGAAGAAGAAGGTCACCGTCGCCGACAGCTACGGCCTGTTGCTGGGACAGGAAGCCGACAAGCTGCTGGATGACGAGGCGGTGAAGGCGTCGGCGCTGGACGCCGTCCAGCAAAGTGGCATCGTCTTCCTTGATGAGATCGACAAGATCTGCGCCCGCGCCGAGACCCGAGGGGCCGATGTCAGCCGCGAAGGCGTGCAGCGCGACCTGCTGCCGTTGATCGAGGGCACGACCGTGTCCACCAAATACGGTCCGATCAAGACAGACCACATCCTGTTCATCGCCTCTGGCGCGTTTCATACGGCCAAACCGTCCGACCTTTTGCCCGAACTGCAAGGCCGGCTGCCGATCCGGGTGGAACTGCTGCCCCTGACCGAGGAGGATTTCGTGCGTATCCTCACCGAAACCGACAACGCCCTGACCCGGCAATACACCGCCCTTCTGGCCACCGAGCAGGTCAAGGTCATCTTCACGCCAGACGGCATCGCCGAACTCGCCTTCATCGCCGCCGAGGTCAACCGCAGCGTCGAAAACATCGGCGCCCGGCGGCTATACACCGTGATGGAGCGTGTCTTCGAGGAACTGTCCTTCAACGCGCCCGAGCGTGCCGGAACCAACGTTGTTGTAGACAAGGCCTTTGTCGAGGCCAATCTGGGCGCCCTGTCCCGCTCGGCCGACCTGTCGCGCTACGTTCTTTGACCTCGCTCTCGCCAGATATCCCGCAGCGGGTGATGAGCGATCAGAAATACTCCAGTGGAGGATTTGCGCGAAGAACGCGCGGCCAAGTCTTCAGCCAAGACTGGGCCGGCCTGAGGGGGACGCGAAGTCCGCCAGCCGTCTCCGCAGCGCCTTTCGCTTATCGTCGGCGGAGATAAACGTAGTAGGCGCCGCCGCCGCCATGTTTCAGATGCGCTTCGGTCACCTGCAGCACCGCGGGCCCCAGGGGCGCCATTTGCAACCAATGTGGGACCTGATGGCGCAGAACGCCCATGCGGGTGGGAATCGGTCCATGATCCGGGCCCGCCTTGCCCTTGCCGGTGATCACCAGAACCAGCCGCAAGCCCGACGTCTGGGCATTCAGGATGAAGCGGATCAGTTCGGGATGCGCCTCGGCCATCGTCAAGCCATGCAGATCAATCCGCGCCTCGGGGTCCAGCTTGCCGCGCGTCATCTTGCCATGTTTGCGGGCATCCATGTTCAAAGGTGCCTGCGCCAAAGCTTCGGCCGGGCTTGGCGCGATGAAGGCAGCGGACCGCAGGGGCCGCGCCTTTTCGCCCAGCCGGAAGGCGGCGAACTGGGGCTTGGGGTCTGGCGCAACCGGAGTCGGGTGCACCACAGACTCCATGATGGGCATTGGCTTTCGCATCCGCGCCAAGGCCGCCTCGGAGGTTGGGCGGATGGTGCGCGCAACCTCGTGCCACAGCGCCTCTTCCTCGGGTTTCAGGATACGGCGGCGGGCCATGGCTTACCCGTTCGGTTGAATGGAAAAGGCGCGGTCGATCGGCAGCAGCATGATCAGCCGCCCGGCATCTTTGATCTCGCCTGCCGCAAGCCCCGCGGCGCGCCCGGTGCCGTAATAAATGTCTGCCCGCTGCGGCCCTTTGATCGCCCCGCCCGTGTCCTGCGCCACCATAAGCTGGTGCAGGGGTTCGGCACCCGCTTTTTCGACCCAGACCGGCGTGCCCAGCGGCACAAAGGCCGGGTCCACGGCAACCGAGCGCAAGGGTGTGATGGATCGCCCCATGGCGCCAATCGGCCCTTGGTCATCCGTCAGGTTTGTCAGCGTGCGGAAAAAGACGTACGACGGGTTCAGATTCAGCAACTCCGCCCCCATCGCCGGGTTGGCGCGCACCCATTGGCGGATGGACTCGGCAGAAAGCTGATCTTGCGACATGTATCCCTGCTGCACCAATATCGACCCGATCGAGCGATAGGCATAGCCGTTGCGCCCGGCATAGCCAACCCGGATCACGCGGCCGTCGGTCATCTGTATGCGACCAGAGCCTTGTATATGCAGAAAAAATGCTTCTACCGGGTCGTCCAGCCAGGCAATCTCCAATCCGCGTCCATTCAGGATGCCCCGCTCGATGGTTGCGCGGTCATACCACGCCACGCCATCGCGCAACTCAGGCGGGCGGCGGTAGATCGGATAGGCAAAGCGCGCGGTCCGCACTGCCGATCCTTGCAGGACGGGTTCATAATACCCGGTGAACAGGGCAGGAGGCGCGCCGAGCAGAACAGGGCGGAACAGCAACTCAAAGAAGGCGCGTGCAGCGGCTTCATTGGCATCCACCGATGCGGCAAGTCCGCAGATCGGTTGCCAGTCGGGCTGGTCCAGCAGGTCACAGGTGCGCTGAAAGCTCTGCAAAGCCGCAAGATGGTCATCCTTGTCCCAATCCGGCAGGGATTGGAACGCCAGAACCTGCGCCGAGGCGGGCATCAAGGTCACGACAGCCAAAGCCAAGGCAAGCAGCAGCGCACGCATGAACCCGCCTTAGTCGCTCGTGGCCGTCAACTGCCAGTTCGGGTCCCCGGCCCCCATCAGGCGCGAGAAGGTCCATGTCTCGCGCTGGCGCTGGATGGCTGTGGCATTGCCCTCGACCACGGTGCCTGAGGCATCACGGACGGCGCGGATCAACTCTCCCATGAACCGCACAGAGATTTCGGCGCGCTTGGTGGCGGGATTATACTCTGCCTGCGCGAGCGCCAGTTCGCCGACCCCCACGAAGGTCGAGGATACCGACAGGCCCCGCTTGGCACGATCCGCCACGGCGGCATCAAAGCTGGCTTCAACCTCGTCGCCGACAAAGGGACGGATGCGGTCAATCTCGCCTTTGTCGAAGGCCATCAGGATCATCTCATAGGCGCTGCGTGCCCCTTTGAGGAAATCGGTCACCGAAAAGTTCCGCTCTATCGCCTTCATGGCGGCCAGGGCTGAACGAGAGGCATCGTCGGCCACGTTGTCGATGATGTCATGGTCCAGCGATCCATCAATCACCTCTCCGGTCGGCACTGACCGAAGACTTGGCGCTGGCGTGGTCTTTTCAAATCCTTCGCGGGTGCCCAGAACAGAGCGCAGCTTCAGGATCAGGAAGATCGCGATCCCGGCGAGGACGATTAGCTGGATCGGTACGGAACTCATGCGGAACCTTCTTGCAGGGTCAAAGGGCTGGCCGCAGCGCGGCGTGATGCTTATGTAAGTGTTGGGGTGGGCCAAGTCCACCTGCAGAGGGCTTAAGATTTGTAACGAGGGACCGGAATGCGCATCATATGGCTGTTCCTGCTGTGGACCATGGTGGAAATCGGGCTTTTCGCCAGCATTGGCGGCCGGATCGGCGTTCTGGCGACCTGGTGCATTGTTCTGGCCAGCGCCGCTTTGGGCGTCTGGCTGATCCGCTGGCAAAGGCGGACGGCTCTCGGGCAGGTGATGCGCGATCTGCAAGCGCTTGGCGACCCGTTGACGCCGGCGGCCCATTCCGCGCTGATCGTTCTGGCCGGCGTATTGCTGATCCTGCCGGGGTTCTTGACGGATGCCGCGGGTCTGGCCCTGCTTCTTCCGCCCATCCGCGACCTGCTGATTGGCTTCTTGCGGGAAAAGGCGCGGAAGACCGGTGTCGGGCGTGGGTTTGGAACAATGACCTTCAGAACGCCGCAGACCGGAACGCCCGACGTGATCGATGGCGTGGCCGAGGATGTTTCCACCGCAGCGCCACTTCCGCGGGGGCCTTCGGGATGGACCAAACCCTGACGGACTGTTAGGAACATCACACCATTTCTGGAGGGGTTTGTCATGGCCGAAGAAAACGGCGCGGATGCGGCAGCGCCGCAGGTAAAAATGCAGGTGCTGGCACAGTTTGTCCGGGATTTGTCCTTTGAAAACATGGTGGCGCAGAAGGGCCTGTCGGGCACTGAAATGCAGCCTGAAATTCAGGTCGGCGTGAACCTAGACGCCCGCCAGCGGCCGCAGGCCAACACCTATGACGTGATCGCCAAGTTCAAGGTCAGCTCAACCAACAAGGCCAACGGCGATACGTTGTTCCTGCTGGAACTGGACTATGGTGGGGTCTTCCTTGTCGAAGGCGTTCCGGGCGAACAGTTGCATCCGTTCCTGCTGATCGAATGCCCGCGCCTGTTGTTCCCCTTCATCCGCCGCATCATCTCGGATGTGACGCATGATGGCGGCTTTCCGCCCCTGAACATCGACAACGTCGATTTTCTGGCTTTGTACCGTCAGGAAATGGCCCGCCGCGCGCAGCTTGCGGCGGCTCAACCGACCGCCTCGGCCTAGGTCCGCTTCCGCCAAACCGCCGCGTCGCCCATCTTGCCCACAAAGGCCTGATGGGCGGCAACTTCCTCGTCGGACAGGCGAGACGGCAAGGGGCTGGGACGCGGCTTCACGCGCCCCGCCAGATTGTTGCGCTGATTGGCCGCCGTTTGCGCCGCTGCCGTGGCCAGCATGAAATCCGGCTGGCGCCCGCCGATCAGTTCCAGATAGACCTCGGCCAGAAGTTCCGAATCCAGCAATGCGCCATGTTTTTCGCGGGCTGAATTGTCGATGCCAAAGCGTCGGCACAGCGCATCCAGCGAGGCCGGAGCGCCCGGGAACTTGCGCCGCGCCAGGGCCACGGTGTCCAAGGCTTGCGCCATCGGCAGGCCGGGGTGGCCGAGGGTCTGCAACTCGGCATTCAGAAACTTCATGTCGAAGGCAGCGTTATGGATCACAAGGGTGGAGTCGCCGATGAACTCGATGAACGCCCGTGCGACGGCTTTGAAAACCGGCTGCTGGCGCAGAAAATCATCGCCCAAGCCATGCACCTCGAAGGCTTCTTTCGGCATCAGCCGTTCAGGGTTGATGTACTGGTGATAGGTCCGCCCGGTTGGCATGTGATTGACCAGTTCGATCGCGCCGATTTCCACCAGACGGTGGCCTTCCGAGGGCTCGAAGCCTGTCGTCTCGGTATCGAGGACCACCTCGCGATGCCCTGCAGACCCGTGCTTTTCCGCCATTCTTGGGCACTCCCGGTTCGGTGACCCGCCGCTGGGTCCTGACCTCGATTTATACGTGGCAGGGTCTGGCACACAAGGTCACCCGCAGGGCATTCCAGTCGCCGCCGTTTGCGACAAGACTCAGGGTTCGGGCGGGAGTCCGGCGTTCCACGCCAAAGGAGGCCCCGTGCACACCGTCACCAAACCACTCTCGACCCATGGCTTTGACTGGCGGACCGACAATCTCGATGCTTGGGGGCCACTGAAGGCACCGCCAGATTGAAGACCTGAGCGCTGCACACCTCTGCCGCAGGCGAGTCGGCCTCGGGCATCTGGCTGTGCACCAAAGGCAGCTATCTTACCATCTGCACCGCCTCCGAATATGCCCGCTGATCGCCGGACGAATCGTCAACACCCCTGACGGCGGCGAGCCGGTTGCGGTTCAAGCAACCGATTCTTTCGAGGTGGAGCCCACGTTCAGAGGCACATCGAAGATCGAACGGGACGTCGGCAAGCGGTTCGACTTCCGTCTGAAGTGAAACGACCGGACGGGGGCGGACCCGGCGCCATTCTTTTGTGGAGATTTATTCATCATATTATCAGTCTATTAGCCAGTTTTAGGCCGCCTGTTATCCCATAGCAAGCCGCTGATTTTGCCTAGCCCGGCCCAAAGGTCCATGTCTGTCCCAAGGCAAGCGCCAAACGGTATTGCCACCCCATCCACCCGAAAGGACATGACATGCTGCCCCTTATGTCGAACATCAAAACGAAACTGATCGCTGGCACCGTCGCTGCGGCTTTGCTGGCCACCTCTGTCGCCCCGGCCATGGCTTACGGCAAGGACGAACAGAACATGGTGAAAGGCGCTTTGGCCGTGCTGCTTCTGGGCGCCATCATGCGGGACGCCAACCACCACAAGCAGGAACAGCAACAGCCCGTCTACAATCCGCCGGTCTACCGTGAGCCGGTCTACTACGATGACCAGCCGCGCCATCAGCCGCCGGTCTATCAGCCCCCGGTGCAAAGCTATTACAACACCCCCGCTGCGATGGCCTTCAACGCTTATTCGAGTGACGAACGCCGCCGCATTCAGGCCACGCTGGCCAACTACGGCTACTACCGTGGCCGCGTCGACGGCAACTTCGGCGCCGGCACCTATCAGGCGCTGACCGCCTATGCGACGCAGTCGGGCAAGATGTCGATGCTGGAAACCCGCGGCGGCGCCTTCGGGTTGATGGACGGCCTGCTGTACTAGGCTTTTGCAGGGGCAAAAGACCTTCGAGCAGGCGTCCCCAAAGCCCTTTTCAGCAAAATCAGGAGGCGGGCATCCCCCCGCCTCCTTTTTTCATGGCCGTTCCCAAGGATGGACGAGCGGCCTGCGTCCAACCTAATGTGATGCGCATGGAAACCGATGACGAAACCCTGGCCCGCGCCGCCGTTTCCGGCGACCGTGCGTCCTTTGCCGTCTTGATCGGGCGGCATTACGACCGGATTCACGGGTTGTGCTACCGGCTGACAGGCCACCGGGCCGAGGCGCAGGACCTGACGCAAGACATCTGCAGCGCCCTCCCGGCCAAGCTGATGGCATGGCGGGGCGAGGCGCGGTTCACCACCTGGCTCTACCGCGTCGTCGTCAACGCCGCCCACGACCGCCGCCGCCGTCAGGCGGTGCGCCACAAGGCCGCGCAGGGCTGGGGAGATTGGGAAATCGCCCGACAAGACGAAATCGCGGTTCAGGCCGAGGCGCTGGATTGGCTGAGGCAGACCATGCAGCGTCTCAGCCCTGAACTGCGCGACACCGTGGCGCTGGTGCTGGGCGAAGAGCTGACCCAAGCACAGGCGGGCGAGGTCCTGGGGGTCTCCGAAGGCACCGTCGCCTGGCGTATGTCCGAAGTGAAGAAACGCCTGCGGGCGATGGCCGCAGAGGATGCAAAATGACCGATGACCTCGACGCCCTCCGCGCGGCGCTGAAAGCCGCCCCCGCACCCGATCCACAGGCCAAGGAGCAGGCCCTGCGCCTTGCCATGGAAAATTTTGACCGGCTCCAAGGATCGCTGGATCCCATGCGTCTACATCAGGACCGCCCACAGGGGGCGGGGTTCCTGACAAAGGTGCGCATGATGCTGAAAACGCTTTCCTCCCACCCGATCCTGACCGCCACCACTTCTGCCGCTGCCTTGTTGCTGGGTGTGGCGCTGGTATTGCCGTTGACCAAGGCGCCGCTGCCCTTGGCTCTGCCCAAGCCGCAGACCACTGTCGTCAGCGCGGCCCCCGTGCAACCCTTGGAAAAAACGCAGTCTGAGGTCGTGCCGAACCTCCCAACGGCGCTTCCCGCGCCCAAGCCGGTCCTTGAAAAACCGCTTCCCCCGATTGGCCGGGTTGATGCGGGTGCGGTGGCCGAGAAGGCCCCCGTTCCCGCGCCCGAGCAACCGGGCGGGGCTGTCGCTGATCAAGCCGTGCCGGAAAGCGCTCCGGTCGAATCCTTCGCCATCGCACCGTCTGCGAAACTGGCAGCCCCCGCGATGCGTATGGCCGGGGCGGTTGCCGATTCTGCAATAGCCTCAGCCCCACTGCCCAACACCGAGGCCTATGCCAACGCGCCGCAGAACCCAGTCCACGTGACAACCGAGGAGCCGGTCTCCACCTTCTCCACCGACATCGACACCGCCGCCTATTCCGTGATCCGTGCCTCGCTCAACGCGGGCCAGCTGCCCCCGGCCGAAGCCGTGCGGGTGGAGGAGATGGTCAACTACTTCCCCTATGACCTGCCGCAACCCAAAGCCGATGCGCCGTTCCAGCCTTCGGTTTCAGTGATGCAAACCCCGTGGAACCCCAACACCCGGCTTGTGACCATCGCCCTGCAAGGCCGCAGCGTCACGGAACGCCCGCCTCTGAACCTCGTCTTCCTGATCGACACCTCTGGCAGCATGGAGGACGCCAACAAGCTTCCCCTTCTCAAGCAGAGTCTGGCTCTGATGCTGCCGAAACTGCAATCGCAGGACCGCGTCGCTATCGTCACATATGCCGGGTCCGCTGGCGAGGTCCTTGCCCCGACCCCCGCAAGTGACCGCACCACGATCCTGAACGCACTCGATAACCTCGCCGCCGGAGGCTCCACCGCCGGGGCAGAGGGTCTGACGCTGGCCTATCAGGTGGCGGACCAGATGGCTGAGAAGGGCCGAATTTCGCGAGTGCTGCTGGCAACGGACGGTGATTTCAACGTCGGCATCGACAACCCGGACGACCTGAAGACCTTCATTGCGGAGAAGCGCAACTCAGGCACCTATCTCTCCGTCCTGGGGTTCGGACGGGGCAATCTGGATGATGCAACGATGCAGGCCCTGGCACAGAACGGCAACGGCACCGCCAGCTATATCGACACGCTCAGTGAGGCGCAGAAGGTGCTGGGTGACCAGTTGACCGGGGCCCTTTTCTCCATCGCCAATGACGTGAAGATCCAGGTCGAATGGAACCCTGCTCGGGTCGCCGAATATCGGCTGATCGGGTACGAAACCCGTGCCCTGCGGCGCGAGGATTTCAACAATGACAAGGTCGACGCCGGTGACATTGGCGCAGGGCTGCAAGTGACCGCGCTTTACGAGGTGGCAGCTCCCGGTAGCCCTGCCATCCGGAACGACGCCCTGCGCTATGCCCCCGCCCCGACGCTCACGGGTTCGACTGAACTGGGTTTCCTGCGCCTGCGCTACAAGGAGCCGGGGCAGACCACGTCCAAACTGATCGAAACCCCGATCACCCCCGACGCCCCCGAAACACCCGAGGCCCATTTCGCCGCCGCCATCGCAGGCTTCGGTCAGTTGCTGGAACATTCGACCTACCTGGGTACTTGGGGCTATGATCAGGCGATTGCGCTGGCCACCGCCTCCAAAGGCACCGACCCCTACGGCTACCGCGCCGAGGCGGTGACCCTGATGCGGCTGGCGCAAAGTCTGTCACGCTAGATCGCAAGGCCGAAGACGCATGTCTTGTGGAAAACCGGCCCGTTCGGGACTAGACTTCGCACATGGCACCCGCAGAGCACGCCTTTGGCCCCTTCGCCTTTGACCCCCACCGCCGGTTGCTGACCCGCGGTGGGACGCCTGTCGAGATGGGCCAACGCGCGGCAGACCTTTTGCTGGCCTTGCTGGAGGCCAAGGGGCAACCGGTCGGAAAGGCCGAACTTATGGATCGGGTTTGGCCGGGCCTTGCGGTCGAAGACGGCAATCTGGCGGTACAGATCGCCGGCCTGCGAAAACTGCTCGGCCAAGGTCCGCAGGGGCAGGACTGGATCGTTACCGTGCCACGATTGGGTTACCGACTGATCCCTATCACGCCCGAACCCGTGCCCAAAACTGCAAGCACGCCGCTGCTGGCCGTCATGCCGTTCGGCAAACTGGGCGGCAAACTGGGCGGCGATGCCGAACAGGACTACTTCGCCGATGGCATAGTCGAAGACCTGATCATCGCCCTGTCGCGCTTTCGCTCCTTCGCCGTCATCGCGCGCAATTCCAGTTTCGCCTATCGTGACCGTCGGGTCAGCGCAGGGCAGGCAGCGCGGGAACTGGGTGTGCGCTATGTGCTGGATGGCACCGTCCGTCACAGTGGCGAGCGTTTTCGCATCAGCGCCCATCTGATCGACGTCGAGACAGAAGCCAACCTGTGGGCGGCCAACTTCGACGGCAAAGTGGAAGACATCTTCGAGGTTCAGGACCGGATCACCGCCAGTGTGGCCGCACATGTCGCCCCGCAGATCGAACATGCCGAGATCGAACGCTCCCGGCGCAAGCCACCGGGCAGCCTTGCCGCCTATGACTACTACCTGCGCGCTTTGCAGATGCACAACACCTACGCGGAAGCCGACAACCGCGAGGCGCTGATATTCTTGGAGAAGGCCATTGCTCTCGCCCCTGATTTCGGCCCGGCACTCGCTTCTGCAGCCTATGGCTATGAGCATCGGGTGACGATGGGCTGGCCCCCGGCATCGGCGGATGACCGCGCCAAAGCGCGGCAGTTTGCCCGCGCCGCCATTGCCGCAGCCCCTGACGACGCGTTGGTGCTGGCGCGCGCCGGTTTCATCATGCTGGCGATCGACCGGGACTATGACCTTGGCCTGCAAACCATCCTGCGCGCCGCCCAGATCAATCCCAACAATGTTACGGTGCTGTTTGTAACCGGCGTTGGCCACATCTGGGCTGGCGACCTGCACACGGCCCTAGAGACCTTCCGCCGCGTCGTCGCTCTCAGCCCTGGCCAGACCTCAGGCGCCATGGGGGGCATGTCACATGTGCTGATCTGCATGGGACGCTATGAAGAGGCCTTGGACTGGGCCCGCAAATCCCTGGCCGAGAACCCACGATTTGACGTGATGCACTGGCTGGTGACATCCTCCCTCGGCCATCTTGGACGGCATGACGAGGCGGCTTTGGCGTTGGCCGCGTTGCAGAACCTGTCGCCAGGGACAACCATTGCGAAAATCCACCAGTCGAACCAAGGCAAGTATCCAGAGCGTTGGGACATCATTGTCGAAGGTCTGCGGCTGGCCGGGATGCCGGAGGGTTCGGTCACGCTCTAGAACTCTTAACAACTCTTAAGCGGTGCCCACAGGACATAAATCCCTCCCAAGGCGCAAACTTTCCCTTGTCAGGCCAATCCCGGCCAAGGATGAGGACAATGATCATGCTCAGCACAAATTCCATACTGTCTTTGGATCAGGGCAAGCTGAATGCCCCGGCAACCAGCGACGAAAGCTATTGGGCGGCGATACAAAACGCCGAAAAGCCTGCGTGGACCTTTTGCTGGCGCTGGCTTGACCTGAGACTTGGCTGCGCTCTCGGGATCAGGCGCCACGCCCAATGATCAAACAAATGGGCCCGCGGTTTAACCCGCGCGTCCACTTTGGCTGTCAGATATAGGGTCAGGTCAGGCGTTCAGCGCAACCGATCTGGCTTCCAGCGCTTCCACCTGACCCTGACCCTGACCAATCTCGATCCGGCGCGGTTTCAATGCCTCGGGCGTTTCGCGGACGAGGTCGATCGACAGCATCCCGTTCTCGTGCACCGCCCCCGTCACGCGCATATGATCGGCCAGCGTAAAGCGGCGTTCAAAGGCGCGGGTGGCGATGCCGCGGTGCAGATAGGTCTTGGGGTCAGCTTCGGCAGAGCGTTTGGCCGACACGACCAGCCCGCCTTCCTTCACCTCGACCGAAAGCTCGTCCGAGCTGAAACCGGCAACCGCGATAGAGATGCGATAGGCATCCTCGGCGGTCCTTTCGATGTTGTAGGGCGGATAGGTCGGCTGCGCGACATCCGCGCTCAAGGCGCGGTCCATTAGGTTGGCGATCCGGTCAAAGCCGACGGTCGCACGGTAAAGCGGTGCAAAGTCAAAAGCTTGCATGGCATCCTCCTGGGAGCGATACATAGGGCCCTCCGTGTGGACGGGCGGTGGACGGCCGGACCCCTCTGGCATCCGGCACAAATCCTATGTGGGAAAACGCCATCCCCGTTTCAAGAGGGGTCAAAGGCGAAGTCCTGTCTGACCCGCCCCCGACCCCAATCCAATTAGAACCTGTAGGCAAGTTTCAGGGTCAGGGCCGTGTCTTTGAGCGTGACCGTCGATTTCTTGAGCGTCACACCCGATCCGTTGAAATTATTGTAGCGGTTGGCAGACAGTTCGCCGCCGATCGTCCACTGCTGGTTCAGCGCGTAATCTGCGCCAATACCCACCGTGTAGCCTGTATCCGTACCAGTAACCCCATCCACTGTGGCCTCGGCCCGTGCAATCCCGACATCGCCATAGACCAGCGTCTTGCCAAGATCCTTGCCGACGATCAACTTCACCGCAGTTGTGTTCTTGATCGTCGTGTCGGCAGTGCCAACATTGATATCGTCACGGTCATAGCTCAGTTCACCACCCAAGACGATCGTGCCCATCTGGCGCCGATAGCCAAGGGTCACACCCGCGATGTGCAGTTTCCCGTCCTGACCAAGGCCTTTGGTCGTGGATTTGCCATACCCCAATGACGCGCCCGTATAGAACCCCGTCCAGTCGCCGGGCAGGGTGATCTGCATGACGGGTGCTGCTGCGATGACTTGCGGCTCAATGGTCGGTGTTGCGGGGCCGCCAGCCATGGCGGCAACGGGCGCTCCAAGTAATATAAGGGCAGAGAGTGCGATAGGTTTCATATTCATGCTCCAATGGCAAATTCGGCATCTGGCGGCGGATGCGCCGGATGCATCTGATGCAACCGTCAGGGTGGGGCGTCCTCCGGCTTGATACCAGTGCTAGGATGCTCACGTTGGATTGATAGAGCGCGGTGCGCTCGTATCTCGGCTGATTCTAGCCAAGCCATTGAAAGCCTTCGGCGAATTGGCGCTGATCTATCCACGTCCCTGAACTTCTTCGGGAACCCGTTCTGACCCGATGGCGTTTGATTTTCTAACCGCGCCGAAACCATCTTCCGGGACGGCATCGCCTCACAAGAAAGTTCCGCGTCCGTCATGCCGACGAATCGCGCAGACTAAGGGGACGCCGGCACCGCACGCATCTTGGCTTTGCCGTTTCAGCGCCTCAAGGTGTGTCGGTCGCCGCAGGTTTCACGAACTTCGCCCCGCCGCTCAAGCCGCCTGACAGGATCTGCACGTGCGACATATCACCCGTCATTGTCGCACCAGCCTGCAGCGCATCCATCAGTTTGCCCAAGGGAATCTGAAGCGCCGATCCAAGCGAGACGCGCTTACTCTCGACTTCGGCCTTGGCCGAGATCACGGAAACCACCAGCGGCACGCCATTCGTCATCGTGAACACCGGCGCGCCAGACGACCCGAAGTCGACATCGCAGGTCATCACCAGAATGCCGGTTTGCTTGTCCATCACCGTGCATTGCTGCTGCAGCGACGGATTGTCAGCCCGATCCTGCCCATAGGACACCACCGCCACCGGGTCCCCTGTCTTGGGCGTGTCGGCGATGCCGAAGGGGTGCACCGAAGGGCGCAGGATGGGCTGGTCCAGTTCGATCAGCGCCACGTCGTCGGCCACCCGATCCAGCGAGTCATCCGCGCCATAGACATAGTCCGGATGCGCCACGGCCTGTTTGACGCCCCGGTAAGCCTCGGCCCGATTGTTGCGCCAGCCTGCAAGGAATTTGATCTGTGCAAGATCGATCCGCGCCCCGGTTTCCTTGTCAAACAGGCAATGTGCCGCCGTCAGCACCAGTTGCGGCGAGATCAGCGCACCGGTGCAAAAACCCCGGTCGCCCAAGACCAGCTTGCCCACGGCCTCCCAACCGCGGTTATCGTTTAGGGTTTGCAGTTTGACCAAGGGCTGGTCGGCCCGGGCGGGCAAAGCAGCCAGCGCAAGAAGCAACAGGAAACGCATCGGACCTCCGTTTTCCCTATGCCTATCCTGTCAGATGGGCAGCATTGCGGCGCTGCTTTGGCGCAGGGCGGCCGGCACTGGCCCGCCCGTCGCCCAATCCAGCAAGGAAACGGTATGGACCACCGGCACCCCGGTCGCCTGCCCGATCTGGATCATGCAGCCCAGATTGCCCGCCGCGATCACATCCGGTTTGCGCGCCATCAGGGTGGCGACCTTGCGCAGGCGCAGTTCGCCGGAAATCTCCGGCTGAAGAATGTTGTAGGTCCCGGCAGAACCGCAGCACAGATGGCTGTCCGCAGGCTCGCTGACCCGGAACCCCACCGCTTTCAATAGGTCTTTCGGCAGCGACTTGATCTTCTGCCCATGCTGCAACGAACAGGCTGAATGGTAGGCCACCGCCATACCCTTGCCTGCAACCTTCGGCAGACCGAGTGCGGCGATCACCTCGCTGACATCCCTGGCCAGACCCGCCACCGTCGCAGCATCGCCTGAAAGACCGTCACGTCCGAACAGATGCCCGTAATCCTTGATCGTCGTCCCGCAACCCGAGGTGTTGATGACCAGGGCATCCAGCGCCTCACTGCGATGTTCCGCCATCACCGCCGCCACCATGTCGCGCGCCAAGGGCAGGGCCGCCGCTTCCCGGCCCATGTGCAAGGGCAAGCCGCCGCAACAGCCCATATTGCGCGGCACCACAACTTCGGCCCCCAGCCGGGTCAAAAGGCGGATCGTTGCATCATTGATCTCGGTATCCAGCGCCTTTTGCACGCAGCCCGTCATGAGGGCCACCCGCATCTTGCGCGGCCCCATGGCGGCGAAGACCTGCGGATCATCGTTCCGGCTGACCGGAGGCAGCGTCCGCGGCGCCAGCCTCAGCATCGCTTGAATGCGGCGATCCAGCATCCACCCTGCCAAAGGCCGCACCAGACGCGCAGCAAACAAAGCGAGCCGGAAGCGCGTCGGATAGGGCATCACCCCTACCAGAACCGACCGCAGCAGCCGGTCCATGACAGGCCGCCGATAGGTCTTCTCGACATGCGCGCGGCCCATCTCGATCAGATGCGCATAATCCACGCCCGAGGGGCACGTCGTCGTACAGGCAAGGCACGACAGGCAGCGGTCGATATGCTTGGCCGTTTCGGCATCTGCCGCGCGCCCGCTCTCCAGCATCTCCTTGATCAGGTAAATCCGCCCACGAGGACTGTCGAGTTCATCTCCCAGCACTTGATAGGACGGGCATGTCGCGGTGCAGAGCCCGCAATGCACGCAGGTCCGCAGGATCTTGTTGGCTTCTGCCAACGCGGGATCGGTCAACTGCGCGTCGGTGAAGAATGTCTGCATCAGCCCCGGGCCCCCTGATCGAAAATCCCCGCGTTCAATACAGCGCGCGGATCAAACTTCGCCCGCAAAGCCCGGCTCAGCGCCGCAACACCTGGCGGTTCGGGATGAAAGACCGCAGCCCCCGACCCGCGCAGCAATGTCGCATGTCCGACACCGGCCAGCGCACCCCGGATCACCGAGGCACCGCCATCGGCGACGCCGCGCACTGCAATCCAGATCAACCCCCCACCCCAGTCGAATGTCGCTTCGTGCTCCACCCCATGCAGCGCCTCGACCACGGCCTCCGCCGCCGTAGGCTTGCACGACACCCGCCACAAAGCCCCCTCGCCCAGCCCGCCGCCATCGCGCACGATGGCCCAAAGCGTGCGGCCTGCCACCTCGGCCCAATCGCCGCCCAGAAAATCCTGCAAGGCCTGCGCCCGATACCGGACTGAAGCCTCCATCCCTTCAATCCGCAACAAGGCGCCAAAACGTCCAAAGGCCGCCCCAGACACCTCGAACGGAGAGCCCAGCGCCTGCCGCAACAAACCCAACCCCTCGGCCAAAGGCACCTGCGTCCGCAATGTCATCTCGGTCTCGGGCATCGACTGCAGTTTGAACGCCACTTCCGAGATCACGCCCAGCGTCCCATGGCTTCCCGCCATCAGCTTCACCAGATCAAGGCCCGTGACATTCTTCATCACCCGCCCGCCCGATTTGACGACCGTGCCCCTGCCATCGACAAACCGCACCCCAATCAGGTGATCCCGCGCCGACCCCACCTGTACCCGCCTCGGCCCGCAGGCATTCACAGCCACGACACCGCCCAGGGTCGAAACCCCGCCGCGCCCCAGAACGCCCCGCATGTCCGGAACTTCAAACGCCAGCCGCTGACGCTGTGCCGCCAGCACCGCCTCGACCTCGGCAACCGGGGTTCCCGCTCCTGCCACCAAGGTCAGCGCCCCCGGTTCATAAAGCCTGATTCCGGAAAGGCTGGACGTCTCCAAGACCTCCCCAGCCCCAAACGCCACTCCTCGGGTCCCGCCCCCGCACAGGGACAAGGCCCCGGACGCTGCCCGCACCATCTCGCTCAATTCCGCTTCACTCGCAGGCTTCATCGCGTCTTTCATTCGTCCAAAAATATCCCACGGTAGGGTCCGGGGAGGTGTGAAACCTCCCCGGCTGTTTCAACCGGCACGGCGGCTGGCGGTCACATCCAGCGGAAACACTTTCGCCGGGTTCAACAGCCAGCCCGGATCAAAGACATCCTTGACCCGCAATTGCGCCTCCAGATCGGCGGCGTTGAACTGCACATGCATCAGGTCGCGCTTTTCCACCCCGACGCCATGCTCGCCGGTCAGGCAGCCCCCCACCTCGACGCACAGCTTCAGGATATCCGCACCCAACCGTTCACAAGTCTCCAGTTGGCCCGGTTCATTGGCATTGTACAGGATCAGCGGGTGCATGTTGCCATCGCCCGCGTGAAAGACATTCGCCACCGAAAGCCCGACCGCAGCCGACATCTCGCCGATGCGCCGCAGGACGTAGGGCAGTTCCGAGACAGGTATCGTCCCGTCCAGACACATATAGTCCGCGATGCTACCCATCGCCCCGAAGGCCGATTTGCGCCCCAGCCAGATCTTCCGGCTTTCCTCCTCCGACCCGCTTTCACGATAAGCCACCGGATCGTGCCGCAGGGCAATCTCCTTGATCCGCGCCAGCTGGGCGTCGATCTCGGGGTCGCTGCCCTCAACCTCGACAATCAGCAAGGCCTCACAATCCGGATAGCCGGCCTTGGCGAAATCCTCGCAGGCCCGGATGCAGGGCCGGTCCATGAACTCGATCGCCACCGGCAACAGCCCGGCGCGGATGATATCGGCCACGCAGGCCCCAGCCACTTCGTTCGAGGCGAACCCCATCAGCACGGGCCTTGCCCCCTCGGGCTTGGGCAGAATGCGCAGGTAGGCCTCGGTTACCACCCCCAACTGCCCTTCGGAGCCGCAGATCACCCCCAGCAAATCCAAACCGGGCGCATCGTTCCATGGCCCGCCGATCTCCACCACCTCGCCGCTCATCAGGACCATGGTGACACCCAACAAGTTGTTCGTCGTCACCCCGTATTTCAGACAATGCGCGCCACCCGAGTTCATCGCGATATTGCCGGCAATAGCACAGGCCAGCTGGCTGGAGGGGTCCGGCGCATAGAACCAGCCATCCGCCTCGACCGCACCCGTCACGGCCAGATTGGTGCGCCCGGTCTGCACCCGGATGAAGCGGTTCTCGTAATCCGTCTCGATGACACCGTTCATCCGCGCCACACCAAGCACCACGCAATCCGCCGTGGGAAAAGCACCCCCGGCCAGAGAGGTGCCCGAGCCCCTCGGCACGACCTTGACCCCCAACTCGCTGCACAGCCGCAGCACTGCCGAGACCTCAGCCGTGGATCTTGGCAAGACCACCGCCAAAGGCGCGCAGCGGTAGGCTGTCAAGGCATCGCACTCGTAGGCGCGCGTCTCGGTCGGGTCAGAGATAACCGCATCGGCGGGCAATATCCCGCGCAGTCGGCCGGTGATCCGGGCATGTGCCGATAGAACGGCCTGATCCGGCAGTGGCATATCCATGCGGCGTCTCCCTTTGGACAAAGGTTACGGGTGCAAGCCGCCACTGGCAAGGCGCGCTGCAGCCCGCTAAGGTCATTCCATGAACCTGCTCGCAACCCTTGAGGCCACCTTCACCGGCTATGACACGGCAGTTTTTCTGCTGTTCCTTTTCGCATGGCTCACCACCGGCCTTCTGGCGGAACACCCGCCCAAATGGCGCCCTTCGGTCTCGCACCTGATGAAAGACTATCGCCGCCGCTGGATGGTGGAATTCCTGACCCGAGAGCCGCGTATCTTTGACATTTCGCTGATCGACAGTCTGCGGCAGGGCACCGCGTTTTTCGTCTCCGGCTCCATGATCGCCATTGGCGGCGGGGTTGCCATGATCGGCAATGCCGCCACGCTGCAGGGTCTGGCCAAGGACCTGACGATTGGCGCCGAAGTGGCGCAACTGCGCATCAAGCTGATCGTCGTGGTGGCCTTGATGGCCAACGCGCTTTTGAAATTCGTCTGGAGCCACCGGCTTTTCGGCTATTGCGCCATCATGATGGCCGCCATCCCGAACGACTACACCCACCCGATGGCCCGCCCCCGCGCCGACCAAACCGCCGAGATCATCATCACGGCAGCCCGCAGCTTCAACCGGGGTCTCAACTCCATTTACTTCGCCTTGTGCGGTCTGGCGTGGCTGATCGGCCCGAAAACGCTTTTCTATGCCGTGATCCTCACCACCGCCGTCCTGATCCGCCGCGAATTCGCCAGCCACTCCCGTGCCGTGATGATGCAAAAGCTTGAGTGATCCTTGCCTCTCGCTCTCGCCAAATATCCGGCAGGAGGTCCGGAGGGTGTGAAACCCTCCGGAGGCTTGGGCCGGGACTAGGCCTTGGCGCCTCTGCGCCCCTCGATCAACCAGGCCAGCACCGAGGCCACTGCCGCCAGTAGCAGATACAGCCAAGGCGGCAACAAGGCCGCGACGGAGATATCGCCCGTGACATAGGCCCCACGCGGCGTGATCCCGATCCAGCCTCGGCCAGAGGCCGGTCGGTCATCGTTCACCAGACGGATATCCGGGATACCATTTTCCAGCCGCAGAATGCCGCCCTTGGTCTGCGTCACCACCGGCGCCAGCGTGTTACCACTGGCGATCGTCTCTTCGAACTCTTTCGGCGCGCTCGGTCCAACGGCGACCACTTTCGCAAGGTCGCCCTCTTGCAGCCGGTACAGCCCCAGCAGCGGCGCGTCATACGTCGCATCGAACTGCCCCGGTGCGCTTTGCTTCAACTCCAGCGTCGCACGCGTGCCATCTGGCAAGGTGATCGACACCGGTGGCGGTGCTTCGTCCAGTATGGTCCGCCGCGTGATGGTCAGCGCCTGCCCTACGGCCGAGGCTTCCAGCGCCTCTTCCTCAAGTTCCGGCTGTTTCAGCATCCAGTGCGCCAGTCGCCGCAACAGTTCCAACTGCGGCCCGCCGCCCTCGAAACCACGACCCCAGAGCCAGCTTTGGTCCGAGGCCAGAACGGCGACACGCCCCTTGCCGACCCGGTCCAGCACCAGCAAGGGCTTGTCATCCGGCCCGCTCATCAGGACCTGACCCGATCTCTGCGTCACCTCGATCAGCCGGAACCAGCGGCCCCAGCCACCGGGCGGGGCCAAAGCCTCCAACCCTTCAGTCACAGGATGCCTGCGCCCGACATCCGTCAACTTGGGTCTGAAGCCCTGCTCGATGATCTGGCTGGTTGGTTCCACCGGCAGGATCTGCGACAAGGGCGAGCGCCACAGACTGTCGACCTGCCCGAACTCGGGCCCCGCCGCGACCAGAACGGTGCCACCCGCCTGCACGTAGTCGACCACGTTCTGCAGGTAAGACATCGGCAGGATGCCCCGCATCGCATAGCGGTCAAAGATGATCAGGTCGAAATCCTTGATCTTGTCGACGAACAGCTCCTTGGTCGGAAAGGCGATCAAGGACAGTTCCGAGACGGGAATACCATCCTGCTTTTCCGGTGGCCGCAGAATGGTGAAGTGCACGAGGTCAACCGAGGGGTCGGACTTCAGCAGGTTCCGCCATACCCGTTCACCGGGGTTCGGTTCTCCAGACACCAGAAGCACACGGAGCCGGTCCCGCACGCCGTTGATCTGCACCACAGCGGCATTGTTGCGATCGGTCAACTCGCCATCCTGACCGGCGATCGACAGTTGCAACACGTTGATCCCGGCATGGGGCAGTTCAATCGGCAGGTCCAGATCCTGCCCTACAGGCACGCTGAAGGTCGAGGGCGCGTCAGCATCCAGCGCAACCGTCACATCCACCGAAGCCCCTGCCGCGCCAGGGGCCTCGCCCTGATCCTCGACCCGGAACTTCAGGCTGGTCTTCTCACCCATGATCGCGAAGGCCGGCGCATTGGTGATCACCAACCGCCGGTCCCAATCGCCCTTTCGCCCAGTCAGCAGCACCTGCAGGGGTGCCGGCAGCTTCGGCACCGCCCCCATGTCATGCACTTGCCCGTCGGTCAGCAAGATCGCCCCGGCAATCCGGGCCTGCGGCTCTTGCGCCAAGGCCTGCGCCAGCGCCGCCATGGCCAAAGTCCCGGCATTGTCCTTGCCATCGGCCACATGTACGATGCGCAATTCGGTATTCGCGATCAGCGAGACCTTGGCCTTGATCGCCTCGACCGCCTGCGCGGTCTGGAAGGCACGGTCGGACAGGCCTTGGCTGGAACTGTCATCCACCACCAGAACGACGATATCCGACAGGGCCTTGCGCTCCTCTTGCTGCAGGGAAGGATTGCACAGGGCCACCAGCACAAAGCCCAAAGCCAGCGCCCTTACGGCCCAGCCCACCAGACCGCGCCACACCGCCAAAGCCAGGAGAACGGCCGCCGCAGCACCCAGCGCGATCAGCGCCCAATCCGGGATCAGCGGTTGAAAGATCAACGTCTGGCTCATTTGCCCAGCCTTTCCAGCAGGGCAGGCACATGGACCTGATCCGACTTATAGTTCCCGGTCAGCACATGCATGATCAGGTTGATGCCAAAGCGGTAGGCATATTCCCTCTGGTCATCGCCCGCCGCCCCGCGCCCCACGGGCAACAGGGGTGCACCATACTGATCCACCGCCCAGGCCGAGGCATAGTCGTTTCCCCCGATCACAATGGGCGTCACACCATCATTCAGGTTGCGAAACGGCATGCCTTCGGCCTTGGCAGCATCCGGAGGCGAGGCCTCCACCCACAACCCGCCCTCGCTGAAGCGCCCCGGAAAGGCCTGCAGCAGATAGAAACTGCGGGTCAGCACGTGGTCTTCCGGGATCGGCTCGATCGGAGGGATATCAAGGCCCGAGGCAATGCGCTGCAAGGCCGCCCCTTCCGGCGTCGCCCCGGCCGAGGCGACATCGGCATCCCGCGTGTCAAACAGGATCAAGCCACCGGTGCGCAGATAGCGATTCAGCTTGGCATAGGCCGCCGAACTCGGCACCCGAGCCTGCGGCGTGATCGGCCAGTACAGGAAGGGAAAGAAGGCAAGCTCGTCCGTCTCGATATCCACACCCATCGGCGTCAAGGGCTCCACCGCAGTCCGGTTCGCCAATTGGTCGCTCAACCCCAACAGACCCGCCGCCGAAGTGTCGTCGACCGTCTTGTCGCCCGTGATCACATAGGCCAGCACCACGCCGTCGGTCGCCGCAATGGCCCGGTCATCTGCGGTATCCGCCCGCGCGTCATGTGGCTGGACCAGCACGGCCAAAGCCACCAGGGCCGCCCCGACGCCATGCCGCAGTCGGCCCGACAGGGCCAGGGTCGCGATGATGTCCAAGAGCAGCAGGATCAAAGCCACCGACAGGACCGGCCCCTTCAGGGCCTTCTCCTGCGGCAGGCTCAGATCGCCCAAGGTCACGCCGGCAGGCCATCCTGCTGCCGCGAAGGCAAAGTCGGCCGCGACGGTATTCACCGCCACGACGCGCCCTTCATTGCGATACAAGCCCGCCGGAACTTCCGCCACCGGCCCGTCCTTGGCGGCGCGCAATAAAGCCGTGCCGGGCACACCGGCCAGACTGCCCGGATCGCTTAGTTCGCCCCAACCGTCCAGCACGCGTTCGGGCGTCCACACAAGACCCTTCACCGCCTCATCCGCCACAGCCCCCATGGTGGTTGAAATCGCCATCCGCTCCAGCATCACCACAAAAAGCCCGGACAACGGCAGGTCCGACCACTCGGCATTGGCGGTAACATGCACCAGAACCACCTGTCCCAGCCCCATCAGCTTGCGGGTCACCAAGGGCGTGCCATCATCCAGCGCAGCCAAGGTCCGCGACGCGAGTTCCGCATCCGGCTGGGCCAGCACCTGAGTCTTCACGCGCAGATCGGCCGGAATATCCAAACCGTGGAACGGAGAGCCTTCCGGGAAAGCCGCCAAAGCCTTGGGCGCACCCCAGCTCATCGCCCCGCCCGAGGTTAGACCGCCTTGCCGCAGGGTCACCGGCATCAGGGGGTCTTCCGCGAGCTTCACCATATCCGCCGCCGCCAGATGCGGCCCGGCAAAGCGCAGCAAAAGTCCGCCCTTGTGAACCCATTCCACCAGCGCATCGCTTTCCGCCTGCGGAATTTGCGCCACGTCCGCGAGCACGATCACATCGGGCTTGGCAGGTACGACATCCATCACCCCGCCTTCGATGATATCGGCCGAAGGCTGCAAGGCCTGCCGCAGATAATGCAGCGGAGACAGCAGTTGCAGCCCCTCGCCGTCCGCCGAGTCCGAGACCAAGGCCACCTTGCGCCGCTTCAGGGCATCGCCCGCCAAGGACACCGCCCCGGCACTGCGCGCGCCTTCGATGGCAAAGCGGGTGACGCGGTTGCGCAATTCGGGCGGCAGGTCCAGACCAGCCTTGGCGGTTGAGACGCCCGCATCGAAAGCCGCGGGGGCCTTGGCCAGTTCCCGGTCCGTGCCCGAAGGATCCGGTCCTCGCGCGACGACATTCAACACTCCCGGCCCCGCTGGGAATCGCGAGGCAGTCAGCGTCAGCTTGCCATCCGCCTGCACTGCCGGGCCCAAAGCGAAAACCGGCGCATCCGAAACATAAACAGCGACCGCACCCGCCTTTTGCAGGGCCGCTCCCAGTTCCGGCCGCCCCCGGTGGGAAAGGTTGTCGCTCAACCATGCCGTCTCGAATGCGCCTTTCGGCAGGCTTGGGATCCAGCGGTTCAAGTCTTGCGGCAGCCAGCCCCGTGGCACCAGGGTCGCCACCTTTCCCCGCAGGTCCGCGGCCGCCTTGAAGACCACGTCCTGTGGTGCATCGGCCAACTGGATCACCGCCACCGGCCGCCCCGCCCGTTCTGCTCCGTCCAGCAAACTGGCCAGCTTGGCCGTGCGCTTGGTCCAGTCATAGGCATCGGCCCAGCCGCCATCGACAACGATCAGCAGCGGGTCCCTCCCGGTCACCACGGCCCTTGGGTTCAGCACCGGTCCAGCAAAGGCCACGATCGCCGCCGATATCGCCAGCATCCGCAGCGCCAGCAGCCACCACGGTGTCTTGTCGGCCTCGCGGTCCTCATCCATCAGGCCAAGCAGCAGCGCAACACCCGGAAACCTGCGCCGGATCGGGGCTGGTGGCACCGCGCGCAGCAGGAACCACAGGACCGGCACCGCGAGCAGCGCCAAGAGCAAGAGCGGAGAGGCAAATCCCAGCATCACCGCCCACCCTCCAGTGCACGGTAAGCCCATAGCAAAGCCGCCTGCGCCGGTTCGCCGGTATGATGCGCCGCGTAGTGCCAGCCCGCTGCCCGCGCCAACTCGGCCAGACGCGCCTTGCGTTCGGCCAGCCGCGCCAGATAGCGCGCCTTCAGATCGCCCGCGCTTTGCGTCTCATGGCTGACCGATCCACCCATCGAGACAAAAATCGTGCGGCCGTCGAACGGAAACTCTTCCTCCGCCGGATCCAGCACCTGCAACAAAAGCCCTTTGACCCCACGTCCGGCGGCTTGACCCAAAGACCGCTCCACCGGTTCCAGATCGCCTAAGAAATCCGACACGAACACCGCCCGCCCATGGGCCACAAAGCCGCCCGGCAAAGGCGCGCCGTAGTCCACGGCCCCTTTTGCAAGGTCCAAAGCCATCGCTTCGATCAGCCGCAGCATCTGTCCACGGCCCGCACGGGGGGCTTCCTGCCCTGCCAGACCCACCAACTCGCCGGCCCGCAGCAGCAGCACGGCTAAGGCGAGCGCAAGCACTTTGGCACGGTTCGCCTTCACTGGGCGGTTCTTGTCGCCCGTGAAATCCATCGACTGCGCGGCGTCGACCCACAGCACGACCGACTGCGCCGCCTGCCATTCGCGTTCCTGTACGAAGGCCTGATCCGACCGTGCGGATCGGCGCCAGTCTATCGCCCGCAGGGAATCGCCCGGGCGCGCGGCCCGGTACTGCCAGAAGTCATCGCCCATACCCGCCCGGCGGCGGCCATGCTCGCCCAGGGCCACGGTCGAGGCCAAATGCTCCGCCTCTGCCAGCAAGGGCGGCAATGTCTGGCCAAGCGCTTCGGCCTGCGCGCGCAGATCGGCGGAAACCGTCACGAAAGAACCTTTTCCACCACGCGCGCAATCACGCTCTCAAGGCTTTCGCCCCGCGCCCGCGCAGCGAAGTTCAGCGCCATCCGGTGTTCCAGCACAGGCTGCGCCATCGCTTGCACATCCTCGACGTTGGGTGCCAGACGCCCGTTCAGCAGCGCCCGCGCCCTGACGGTCAGCATCAGGGCCTGCGCCGCACGCGGACCCGGACCCCATGCCAGCACATCGCGGAGGGCATTGCCTTCGGGCTCGCCGGGGCGGCAGGCGCGGACGAGGTCCAGAATCGCCTCAACAACCTTGTCGCCCACCGGCATCCGCCGGATCAGGCCCTGCGCCTCGATCAGTTCCGACCCGGTGAACACCGCTGAAACTTTCGACACCGCAGCACCCGTGGTCGCCAGAAGAATATCGCGCTCCGCCGCGCGCGAGGGGTAGGTCACATCGACCTGAACGAGGAAGCGGTCCAGCTGCGCCTCGGGCAGGGGATAGGTGCCTTCCTGTTCGATCGGGTTCTGCGTCGCCAGCACATGAAAGGGCGGCCCGAGCGGGCGATGCTTTCCGGCAATCGTCACTTCGCGCTCCTGCATGGCCTGCAACAAAGCCGACTGAGTCCGCGGTGAGGCGCGGTTGATTTCATCGGCCATCAGCAGTTCGCAGAACACCGGGCCTTCAATGAAGCGGAAGGCGCGGGTGCCATCGGCTGCCGTCTCCAGCACTTCCGAGCCAAGGATATCCGCCGGCATCAGGTCCGGCGTGAACTGGATTCGGTTGGCTTTCAGGCCCATCACGGTCGATAAGGTATCCACCAGCAGCGTCTTGCCCAGACCCGGCAGACCCACCAGCAAAGCGTGCCCACCCGACAGCAAAGCCGCCATCGTCAACTCCACCACCTTCTCTTGGCCGATAAACCGTCCGCCAATCGCGGCCCTAGCGACCCCCAGACGGGAAGCCAATGCTTCAATGGCAGTGACAAGATCTTCGGCTTGGGACATGACTTTGCTCCGGAATGGTTCTGTGGAACACTAAAGCCAATCCTGACCGCAGGCACAAACGGCAAAAGGCGAAAATCCACAAATGATCGTGAAACCCGACGCCGAGGCGCTGCTTTCCGCCGTCACCAAGGCAGCCAAGAAAGGCCCGCCACCGCTGCATCTGTGGAACCCGCCGTTCTGCGGCGACATCGATATGCGGATCGCCCGTGACGGGACGTGGTTCTACAACGGCACACCTATAGGGCGAGCGCCGATGGTGAAGCTGTTCTCCTCAATCCTAAAGAAGGAGGGCGACCTCTATTTTCTAGTAACGCCGGCGGAAAAGGTTGGCATCAAGGTCGATGACGCGCCCCTGCTGGCCGTGGACATGACAGCGACCGGCGCAGGCCGCGATCAGGTGCTGCGGTTTGTCACCAAGACCGGGGACGAGGTGGAAGCCGACGCCGGCCACGCCATCGAGGTGCACCTGATAAACGGTGAACCGGCCCCCTATATTCACGTCAGGGCTGGCCTTTATGCCCTGATTGACCGCAAGAGCTTCTACCGTTTGATCGAATTGGGTTGCCATGAGATGCAAGACGGTCATAGCTGGTTCGGACTCTGGTCGCATGGCCAGTTCTTCAAAGTGATCCCTTCCGCCGACCTGACCTGACCCGAGAGTCCATGCCCCGTTACGCTGCCAATCTGACGATGCTGTTCACCGAGGTTCCCAGCCTTGATCGCCCCGGCTTGGCTGCTCAGGCAGGGTTTGACGGGGTCGAGATCCTTTTCCCTTACGATCACTCCGCCAAAGACTGGCAGGCGGCTTTGGCCGGGATGCCCTTGGCGCTGATCAACACTCCGCCGGGCGACTGGGCTTCGGGTGACCGGGGTCACGCCGCCGTGCCGGGCATGGAAACCCAGTTCCGTGAGCATTTTCTGCGGGCTGCCGATCTTGCCACCCGTCTGGGCGCAGGCAAGGTTCATGTCATGGCCGGTGTCGCCAAAGGCTCGCAAGCGACCCAGCTTTTCACCGAGAATCTGGCCTGGGCGGCTGCGACGGCGCCGGATCTTGGCCTGACCATCGAACCGCTGAATGCCGAAGACTGGCCCGGCTACTTCCTCAACGACTTCGATCAGGCGGCCCGCATCCTGCAAGACCTCGACACCCCCCGGGTCGGGCTGCAGTTCGACGTCTGGCACGCTGCCCGCATCCACGGCGACGCGCAGACCGTTTGGGAAAAGCATTGCGCCCTGGTCAACCATGTGCAGATCGCCGGGTTTCCGAACCGGGCGGAGCCGGGTGGCGGCGGGTTCGACCTGACGGCGATGTTCCGCGATCTTGACGCGCAGACCTATGCAGGCTGGGTGGCCGCAGAATACCGCCCGGCGCGGGCCACGGTGCATGGTTTGGGCTGGCTCAATGCGCTGAAGGCGCGGGATCGCATGATCGGCAACGGCGCCTGAGGCGTCGTCTTCCGAAGGCTTTCGGTCTCAAGGAAGGGCAGCGGGACCACCCGCTGCCCCTCATGTCATGCGTCAAACTTAGTTGCGGGCGCCCGGCAACGGAGCCTTCAGGTAGGGGAAGACGTTCTGGACGTCGCTGGCGGAAATCGGCGCGCCGTCGGTGAAGGCCACATTGCCGACCGGTGCATCCGAAGGCGTGCAAAGACCCAGGTTGATCAGATCGGAGGGTTGATCCTCGACCGCGCCGGGCACGCCAAGTTCCGCACCCAGGGGCACCGGATGGCACAGCGCCCCCATCACCACGCGCAGCGCGATGTCGACCGTATCGTCACCCGGACGCCGACCGTTCGGGAAGCCCGCCAGATCCTCGGCAACGACGCCAAGGTTCTTTTGCTTGCCGCGCGGCGTGGCTGGAACGGCGGTGTTCAGGCGCAGCATCTCGGACGCGGTGACGGTCTTTTGCTGGTTCAGGCCCGGAAAACCGGTCAGGAAGGCGGTCACAAGGTCAGTCCGCGGCAGATTGCTGGGGGCGAGGTTCGCGATGCTGGTGCCCAGCGTCGTATTGACCGCGTCCTTGAACAGCAGATTCAGCAGTGCCGGCAGGCTTGGGTTGGTGACATAGGTGGCAAACTGGCCGTCGTCTTTCGGGATGGAGCCGTTGAACTTGTCCTTGTCCGGCAGGCCGATGACGACCTCGTTCACCAGCGGATTGGAGAGGCGCGACACCTGCGTATATCCGTTGCTGTTGATCTGGGTCGCGTTGTAGGTCGGGTCAGCGGATAGCACGCGCTTGGTCGGCAGGCTTGCCGTCGTCCAACCACCAATCACGCCATTGCCGCTGCCGGTCAGGCAGACGGTTGGCACTTCCAGCGCCAGAGAGGTTACGTTGGCCTTGCCCACCAGATCGTCGTTGTTGCGCGACTGGGTGATGCCGCCGGGAAAGCCGTTGCCATCCCCCGCACCCGGCGCCGAATCGCCTTCGATCGGGACAAGGTTCACGAGGTCAAAGACCGAACCGAGGTTGACGGCGAACGCCTCGGCCCGCTGACCGACGAACACCCGGCCCGGCGTGGCGCAGCCGGGAATGGTGACAGTGTAGATGTGTTTGTTGGCATAGGCCGCGTAATCCGGGATCGATTTCTGGCCGATGTTGTCGATCGGCTTGGCAAAATAGTTCACTGACGGATCGCTGGCCAAACGCAGCCGCGCGGACGTGGCCGAAGCGCCGGTGCCCCGGATCAACAAGACGCGGAAGCCTTCCGTCTCGTTGATGTTGGGATCTTTCGGATTTGCAATCGACCCGGCGTTGCGCAGCGGAATGGCGACGTCCTTGTCACCGATGGGCAGCGTGATGCCCGTGCCCCCCGCCAGCGCCGTCGAGAACTTGAAACGGAACGTCAGATCTTCCACCGCATCGCCGTCGCTGTCGATTTTGATGTCATAAACGGCATCATGATCAAGCGTGAAGTAGTTTGGTCCGCCGTAGGGGGTTTGCAAAGGAACGTAATTGGCGATCAGGGTGGTGTAAGCCTGACGACTGGGCTCATAGCTGCGGAACATGTAGAAATCGGTGGCATCAACGCGCGGCATGCCCGCGATCGCCGGTGCCTCGCGGTGGCTGGAAGCCGACGATATCTGCGGCAGAAATGCCACGGATCCTGCCAGTGCCACAGCCACGAGGGTTGTCTTAGAAGCGGTCATTCTTCCTCCTATCGTGCGAAGACGCACCTGTTGAAACAATATCAGGACAAATGGAAATATCGGCCATCTAAAGGTCCCGCCGTTTTGCCTGACACCAAACCTACGGAAGCGAGAAAGGGAAAGTTTCAGAGTGAGTCAGATAATCGTGCAAATAAGCCTGACGGTTCTTCTATTGGTGATCTGCCTGTGGATCAGCTTTGTAGATTTTCGCGAACGACGGATTCCGGATATGGCAAGCCTGCCCCTGATCTGCGCCGGGCTGGTCCTGTCCGGATATGCAACAGAGATCGGGCTGCCTGATCGCCTGATCGGTATGGGCTTGGGATTCCTGATTTTTTGGGCCATTGGCGAAGTCTATTTCCGGATGCGCGGCAACGAGGCCCTCGGGCTGGGCGATGCAAAACTTTATGCAGCGGCCGGCGCTTGGCTCGGGTGGTCATATCTGCCGGAAGTGCTTTTAATTGCGACACTCAGCGGTCTTCTGTTTGCGGCTCTACGCCCACAATCCCGGCAGGAAGGTCTGGCTTTCGGTCCATGGCTGGCCGCAGGTATGGTTTTAAGCTGGTTCCACCAGTTATTTGTCTCATGAGGGATCAGAAAATTTGCGGCAGGCGTTGGATGAGCCAGAACGCCCCAATCAGGGCCGCTGCGGCACTGCCTGACCACAGAACCAGCCGCCTTGCCCCGATCAAATACAAAAGCGGCATCGTCAGCAGGACAAGCACAACCTGCGCCGTCTCGATTCCAAGGTTGAAGCCCAAAAGCGCCACGGCTAGCGAGGTGCCGCCAAGATTCAGCGCGCCCAGCGCCGAGGCAAAGCCGAAGCCATGGATCGTGCCGAAGAACGCAGCGACTGCGGCACGCGGAAAGCGCAGGAAGGGGCGCAGGTTGTCGACCGCCGTCAGGATGATCGACAGGGCAATCAGCGCCTCGATCACGGCGGCGTTCGGGCTGAGGACCCGCGTGGCGGCGGCGGTCAATGTCGCGGCATGGGCCAGCGTAAACCCGGTTACAGCCGCCAGAATGCCCGCTGCTGCGGATTTGGCGCTCTGGCTGGAACAAACGAAGGGCAGCATCAGCGCCAGCAGAAACACGATGTGATCCTGCCCGCCCGCCAGATGGTCGATCCCGGCCCGGAAGTACGACGTCAGTGTGGCGATGACCCCGGCGCTGGAGCCGTCCAGCACAAGGCTTGGTGCGGAACGGCTGATCAGTTCGGTCGAGCGGATGCCCTGGACCATGGCGGCCAGAAACATGCGGTGGTCGGGGTCGATGTCGGTGAACAGCGTCGAGTGCAGCGTGACCAAAGGTTCAGCGGCGGTCTTCGCCGGGCAGGTGCCCGAAAAGGCCAGATCAAGATAGTCGACCCCGGCATCGGTCGTGGTTGCCGCGCCCCTGCGTGTCAGACCGCAGGCGCCTTGCGGCGTCACCATCGCGACATTGGACAGCACATAGGTTTCCACCGCAGGCAACCTGCGTTTGGCCTCCCCCCACGTGATCTGACCGTCCAGGTTTTCGTCCATCCAGACCGCAACCTCGATATCGCGGAAAGCAATGCGCAGGTCTGCGGTGACGGTCGCGCCTTCGACGTCCAAGGTCAGGTACGACTTGGTGGTTTCGTGGGCGCGGGCTGTGCCAGGCCCGAGCAAAAGCCACAGCATGAGGATGGTCAATCCGCCCAAGAGCCTCCGCGTCATGGTGCTACCGCTCGGACAGAGGCGGGCAGGGTCAGGCTTGGCACCACGATCTGTTGCTCCTTCATCCATGCCAGAACCGGCAGCGCCTCGGTTGGCTGACCCGCCGCGGCGGCGGCGGCGATCATCAGGCGGGCATCGTCGAATTCGTGCTGCAGGGCCCAGTTGGCCTTCGCCCGTTCCAGCGCCTGCGCCGGCTTATTGGCCAGCCACAGGAAATACATGGCATCTTCCCGTGCATGGGCGTTCAGCCCAAGGGCGAGATTCTGTTTGACCCGGGCGGCCACCTCAGCCTCGGCCTGCGCCGCAGCCTCCGTGTCGCCGGATGCTCGGGCCGCCAAGGCCCGGCGGATCAAGACCCCGTCGACCGGCGGGGCGGATTGCAGCAACGGCGTCACCTCGCCGGCCCGGTTCTGGCCCAGCAACAGATCGGCCAGCATCATCCTTTCGCGCAAGGCATCGGGGTTGGCTGCAAGAACTGCCTTCAGGTTCTTCTCGCCCAGATCCGGCTTGCCTTGCAGCAGCGCGATCTCGCCCATCAGGCTTTGCGCCCATGTCACCAGACCCGGAGCCAGAAGCCCGGATGTTGCAGTCAACCCCGCCAGCCGGGCATAGACCTGCGGCGCGGTCGCGGTCATGGTCAGGGCGGTCGATTGGCACAGAAAGGCGATATCCGGTCTTGCGGCGCGCAAGCGTGCGCAATCCGCCGCCGCTGCCGTTAGATCACCCTGCACAAGATGGATGGTCGACCGCATCAGCACCGCATCGACCAAGGACGGATCGGCCGCGATGGCGGTATCAAGCAGGGTCAGCGCGCCGTTGAAATCATGCTGATATTGCCGGGCTTCCGCCGCAAGGCGCAGGGTTTCCGGCGCCGGATCAACCGCAAGGAAGGGCCGCAAGACCCCCAGTGCCGCTCCCACCAGCCGAGAGTTCCCCGCTTTTCGACCGGCATCGATCAGGGATGACGCGGCGGCCATGGCCGCCGCCAGATCATCGGGATGGGCCCGGTTCGCCGTCAGCAGCGGGGCAAGCCCGGCGAATTGCGTCATCGGGCCCGAGGACAGCCGCGCCACGACCTGATCATCGGGAATATCGGCGCTTGGGGAGGATGGGCCCCGTCCGGCAAGCGTGGCCGCAAGGATCACCGCTGCCCCCAAGGCCATCGCCCCGGCCAAGGCGCCCAACTGCCTGGCCATGGTCAACCGCGCCGTCTCTGCTTGCAATGCTTGCATGAGGTTTCCTCTCGTGGGTGATGCGGTTACGCGAAGGGACGAATGGAAGTTTCAGAGGGTTGCAAAAACTCCGGTTGCGCCACCCCGGTCAGGGTTTCTGGACGGCAGCGTTGGTCAGAACAGGGATGAGGTGGCGCAGATCGGGTTGCGGAATGGAAGTCATCTTGACTGCAGGTTTGACCGATGGCGCCTCGGCGGTGTCGCCCGCCGGTTCGCTGTCCGCCGCCTCTGCATTGTCTTCCGCCACTGGAGCCGCGGTTGGAATGGAGGCGGGCGGGGCAACGAAGCCCAAGAGCTGTTTCTCTCCGTCGACGTCAATCCATATCTGGTCGGCAGCGATCTCGGCCAAAGTACCGCCCCCTGGCAGCAGATCGCCCCTGCCATAACTTTGCGCCGGGCCGTCATCCATGCTCAACAGCACCCGTGCGGCACCTGATCCCGGCAGCAAGACGCCCTGCAACGCAAGGCCGCGCGGCGGCACGGTGGGCTGCGTCGGGGCTGAAGTGTCCTCCGCAAGCGCAGGGTCTGGTGCGACCGGCGCGGCGCCGAAGGGCTGAAACTCCAGAATCGGCTGCAGGTTGACCCGGGCCACCGGAACCGTGGTGGGCGCGGGCACGGCTTTTGCGGCGATCGGCGCCGGTTGCAACAGCCGTCGCCCCTCCAGTCCCAACCCGGCGAATTCACCCAGCACAAAAAGCCAGACCCAGCCAAACTTGGCGACGCCCAGGTTTCGCATCACGAGCCTCCAGCGTCAGAATTCAGCATCAAGGCGGAGAGATGCACGCTTGCACTGCCGTCCTGCGCTGTCGCCGTCACGTCGACTTGAACCATTGCTGGATCATCGGCAGGCGTATCCTTGACCGCCACCGTGAAATCCTGCCCCAGCATGTGCACCGGCCCCTCTGCCGGGCGCAGCCCAAGCGTGCGTTCCGTCAGGCGGTTCTGCGCGGCCCAAGTGGCCGCCGAACGCGCCTCCAGCGCCCTGACGCGGGCGATGTTCGCCTCGGTCGAGCGCAGGAAGCTGACGGCGGTGATCGAAAGGATGGCCAAGGCGATAAGCGCCTCGATCAGGGTAAAGCCAGCCTCGTTTTCGCGCAGGGCTGGATTCATGGCTCAGCCTCAACCCGGGCTTTCAACCCGTCAAAGTGCAGAAACAGAGCCTCTGACCCTGCCTGCAGCCGCAGATCGAAGGCGGGCGAGGCGCCATCGGCGGACAGGCGCAGCGCCTGATTGCGGTCCCCGACGGGCTGAAACGAAAGACCTGGAACGGTTTGCCAGACCGGCTCGGTTGTGGCGTTGGCGGCGATCACCCGATACCCCTTCGGCCCCAGTTGCAGCACGCGGTCCTGCCCGGTTTGCAAGGCGTCATCGGACGCCGCAGTGATCGTCCGGGCCATCGCCGCCACCGCCGCGCGGGTCTCATCTTCCGAGTGGCCGAACCCAAGGCGCAGCATCGCCGCCCCGGTGGTGATCGCGATGATCGACAGAACCACAAGAATTTCCACCAGCGTCACACCAGCTTCGGCATCCCGATGGTTCAGCCCGATGGCGCGCATCTCAGCTTGTCCCCGCCGCCGCATTGGTCAGATCGGCGTTGACACCGTCCCCTCCGGCCACACCATCGGCCCCATACGAGATCAGATCGAAGGGCGCAGATTGGCCCGGAGCGGTGTAAAGATAGGGATTGCCCCACGGGTCTTCCGGCAAGGTCGCCAGATAACCGCCGTCGGCCCAGACCTCGGGCGCCGGGTCCAGAACCGGGCGGTGGACAAGCGCGTCCAATCCCTGCTCGGTCGTCGGATAGCGCCGGGCGTCCAGCCGGTACAGTTCCAGCGAGGCGGCCAGCGTGCGGATGTCGGATTTGGCCACCGTCACTCGGGCTTCATCCGGCCTGCCGATGACATTCGGCACGATCAGGGCTGCAATGATGGCAATGATGACCAGCACCACCATCATCTCAATCAGCGTGACCCCGGCGTCCTTCTGCCTCCGTTGTGTTTTACCGCTTTTGCGCAGGATCATCTTCCACCTCCCCCGGATCAGATTTTTTGCGTCAAAGGGCATACGGATTGAAACCTTCCGGAGTTTCAGTCCGTACCCGTTTCAGGTGGAATAAATCGGAGGCGGGGATGCAGGGGCTGGCACGTCGGGTCTTCGGTCAAAGCATGGCGCGGCGCCGGGTTGTGCCGGTCGCCTCTGACAGGATGCTGATCCTGCGGCTGGATCTACCGCCATTGGCCTTGGCCCAACGCAAGGCTGCGGCGCAGTTCATGGTGGAATCGCATATCGGCCAGCCGCTGGAGGAGGTTCAGGTCATCCTTGGTCCCAAGTTGGAGGATGATCCAGCACCCGGTTACCTGGCCGTCGTCATCGCGCGTGACGTCCTTGCCGACTTGCTGGCGCGGCATCCGTCGGACCACAGCGATCTGGTGCCGGATGTTCTATTGTTGCCGCGCCCCCAAACGGGGCATTGGACCGTGGCTGAGCGGGACGGCCGTCTTTTGGTCCGGTTGCCGGACGGCACTGGCTTTTCAGCGGCGGAACCGGGCTTTCACGCGGTCTGGCAGCTTGCGGGCCAGCCAGACCTGCAATGGGTGCATGGGTGGCCTCCGGCTGACCTGACCCTGCGCCACCAGAGCAACGCAGATCTGGCCTGGCAAACCGAGGAGGCTTTGGCAGGCTTCAATCTGGCCGGCGACCGCGTGCCGGACTGGCGTCATCCGCGCAAGCTTATTGCTTTGACGGCCGCCGTTATCCTTGGGCTGGGCGCGCATCTGGAGATACTTGCGCTGCAGACGCAAAGCCTGACGCGGGCGGCGGATGCGGTCGAGATGCAACTGCGCCAAGCCCTGGCGGATCGAGGCATTGCGGTGGGCATCTCGGTAGACGCCGCCACCGCCGCCGCGTTGAAGCGCGGGACCGCCGAGGACGGCAGGGGCTTTCTGCCACTTCTGAGCGCGGCGCTGGAGGCCATGCAGGAGCAGTCAGGCCTTGTGGCCTTGCAGGACCTGACCTTTGACAAGAAGGCCGCCAAGCTGACGTTGACGCTTTTGGCCAGTGACCTTGGCCCCCTGCAAGACACCGCAGCGCTGCTGACCAAGGCGGGTCTGGGCGCGACGCTCGGCGCCTTGACCAACGGGCAGGGCAAGGCGCGCGCCACCGTCGCCATCGTGCCGGGGAGGGCGGGGTGATGCGCAGGGTTTCCCCATACCTCTCGGACAAGCTTGCTGGTCTGACCGGACGCGAAAGACTGTTGCTGGCAGCCGGGGCCACGACGGTCCTTGCAACGATCCTCGTTCTGGGCATCTGGCAGCCCCTTCTGGCGCGTCACGCGGCCGAAGCATCCCGGTTTCAGCGCAATGATCGGACGCTCGCCGGCTTGGCGCAGATGCCGAAAGCCGCCGTGGTCCAGGCCGACCCGCGCCCAGTGGCCAGCATACTGACCCAAACCGCCGCCGCGCAGAACCTGACCATCCTGCGGCTGGACACGCCGAAGGAGGGCGCGGCCACGCTGACCCTGCAGGATGCGCCGTTTGAGACCCTCATCCTGTGGATCGACGGTCTGGACCGTGACACCGGCCTGACGGTGACCTCTGCCACGATCCGGCGGACGGACGCGCCGGGGATCGTTTCCGCCGACCTCTCGTTGCAAAGGGCCTCACCATGACAGAAATCACGCGCCATGCTGCTCCGCTTCTGCCCTATGCCTTCGCGCGCGATCGCGGGGTGATCCTTGAGGCCGGGCTTGACGCACCGGTTTGCCTTTACCACCGGCAGACCGCTCCCATTGCCCTGATGGAAGTCTTGCGCCTGTCCGAGGGCCGGGCCCAGCTTCATGTTCTAGAGGCCGCTGCCTTCGCCGAACGTCTGGCCCGCGCCTACCGTGACACCTCCACCGAGGCGGCGGCGGCGGCAAATGCGGATGGTGATCTGGCGGCCTTAGCCGACAGCGCGGCGGTGGTCGACGACCTTCTGGACCAATCCGACGATAGCCCGGTGATCCGCCTGATCAACGCGCTGCTGTTGGAGGCGATCCGCGCGCGCGCTTCGGACATTCATATCGAGACCCAGGAAAAGCGGCTGCTCGTGCGGTTCCGAATTGATGGCGAGCTTCGAGAGGTCTTGTCGCCGCGCCGCGCCTTGGCCCAGCATCTGGTCAGCCGGATCAAGATCATGGCGCAACTGGACATCGCCGAGCGCCGCCTGCCGCAAGATGGGCGGGTGTCCCTGCGGGTCGGCGGGCATGAGGTGGATGTCCGCGTCTCGACCCTGCCCGCCCAGCATGGCGAACGCGTGGTGATGCGGCTGCTGGACAGGGGCTCGTCCCCGTTCGGGCTGGACCGTCTGGGGATGAGTGCGCGCGATGCGGAAACCTTCGCCAATCTTCTCAAGCGGCCAGACGGAATGCTGCTGGTGACCGGGCCGACCGGTTCTGGCAAGACGACCACGCTTTACGCGGCGCTGGATGCGTTGAACCAGCCGGGGGTCAACATCATTACGGTCGAGGACCCGATCGAATATGCGCTGGAAGGCATCGGCCAGACCCAGGTGAACCCGCGCACCGAATTGACCTTCGCCCGCGGCCTGCGCGCCATCTTGCGGCAGGACCCCGACGTGATCATGGTCGGCGAAATCCGCGACCGGGAAACCGCGCAAGTCGCGGTCGAGGCCGCGATGACCGGCCACTTCGTCCTGTCGACCCTGCACACCAATACGGCGATCGGGGCGGTCTCGCGCCTCGTGGACATGGGCGTCGAACGCTTTTTGCTGGCGCCGATGCTGGCGGGGGTCGTGGCCCAGCGACTGGTCCGGCACCTGTGCCCCGAATGCCGCAGGCCTGACCGCGCCACGGAGTCCGATTGCCGACTGATGGGCGGGCTGATCGCACCGGGCCATCCGCTTTGCCGGGCTGCGGGTTGCGACGCCTGCCAGGACAATGGCTATCTGGGCCGCACCGGAGTGTACGAGGTGGTTCAGATCAGCCGCAAGATGCGAGGCCTGATCCACGAGGGCGCCTCGGACGCCGCCCTGACCGCCGAGGCGCGGGCGCATGGACCCTCGCTGCTGCAAGACGGTTTGCGGCTGGTTGATGCAGGCCTGACCACCGTCGAAGAAATCGCGCGTGTGGCGCAGGAGGTCTGATCATGCCGGGCTTTCGCTTTCAGGCCACCGATCCACGCGGCAAATTGCAAAGCGGCGTGACCGAGGCCGCTACAGCCGCCGCCGCCCGCCTGACGATCCGCGACCGTGGCCTGACCCTTGTGTCGCTGCAAGCCGATGGCAGCCGCACGGCACAGGATGCGGCCCTGTCACTGCCCAGCCTCACCTTGGTCACCCGGCAATTATCGACGCTGATCGGTTCTGGCCTGCGGATCGACGAGGCGCTCAAGACCATCGCGGGTGGCCAGCCACCCAAAGTGGCCACCGTCCTTCTACAGGTCCGCGCCGCCCTGACCGAGGGCCGCAGCCTGACTGAAGCCTTGGGCGACCATCCCGCCAGCTTCTCTGACTATTTCCGCGCCTCGGTTCGCGCGGGCGAACAGGCCGGGAGGCTGGATGCCGTGCTGGGGCATCTGGCCGGATTCGTCGAGACGCGGGCGCGCAACCGGCAGACCGTCGTGCTGGCGCTGCTCTATCCGGCTTTGCTGGGGCTGGTCAGTCTGGGCATCGTCACGATGCTGATGGTGTTCGTCGTGCCGGATATCGTGAAGGTCTTTGCCGCGCGCGGGGCGAGCCTGCCTTTCCTGACCCGTGCGCTCATCGCCGTCAGCGCCTGGGTGCGCGGAAGTGGTCCGGCGGCGGCGGCAATCTTTGCCAGTTTTGCCTTTGCCCTGACGCTGTGGCAACGCAAACCCGCCAACAGGCAAAAGCTGCACCGGGTGTTTGCGACCGGCGGGCTGACGCGGCGCTTCGTGCAGAGGATGAATGCGGCGCAATTCGCCTCGACGCTTGCCACATTGGTGCAAAGCGGGGTGCCTTTGGTGGCCGCACTGGATGCTGCGGGCGATGCGACACCAAATCTGCACATCCGGGCCTGTATTGCGGCCTTGACCCAGAAGGTCCGGCAAGGCTCCACCCTGCGCGTAGCGATGGAGGCTGCCGGCTGTTTTCCCGCCATGCTGACGGCCATGGTCGCCAGCGGCGAGGCAAATGGTCGGCTCGGGGACGCCCTGTCACACGCAGCGACCGACCAGCAGCGCGACCTGGATGCCTGGGTCAAGGCAGTCGTGGCCCTGGTCGAACCCGGTATTCTTCTTGTGATGGGCGGCGTGGTCATGACCATCGTTCTGGCCATCCTTCTGCCCATCGTGTCGATGAATGCGCTGGTCGCGCCATGACACCTCACCGCGATCCTCAGACAGGGATGACGCTGGCCGAGGTCTTGGTGGCCCTTGCCGTTTTTGCCGTGATCGGCACGGCCTCCTTTGCGCTGCTGGATCAGACCCTGCGCAGTCAGCGCCTGTCGGAGGCGCGGCTTGCGCGGCTGGAGGATCTGCAACGGATGATGCGAGTCGTGACGCTGGACACGATGCAGGCGATGCCGGGCAGTCTGGCCATGGACAAGACCGACCTCCGGTTCCTGCGCAGGGGTTCAGTGCCGTCGCAGTCCGGGCCGGGTACCGAGGGACTTTTGGTGCAATACCGGCTTGACGCGCAGGGATTGCAGCGCCGGATCGGCCCCGAAGGCAGCCAACCGCGCTGGCAGATTCTGATGCCGGACGTGCGGTCCGTGTCGTGGCAGCCCATCCTGACTCAAGAGCCGTCCCCGTCACCCACGCAACCCATCGGGCTTGATCTGACGGTCGAGTTGACCGCATCCGAATCGATCCGCGGCGTCTTTGCCTTGCCATCTGATCCGACGTCGCCGGCAGCGCCATGAGACAGCCGGAGCGCGGCGTGGTTCTTGTCACCATCCTGTCGGTCATGGCGCTGTGCGTGACCGTCATCGTGGCGATGACGACGCGGTCGGAACAGGCAATACGGACGACCGCGCAGGCGATGGACCAGACGCAGGCAGAGGTGCTTGCCATCTCCGCCGAGACCATGGCGATGGCAGCGCTGCAGCATGATCTCCTCGTCGCGGGCAAGGCCGATGGCCCGGGCGAGCCTTGGGCGCAGCTGGGTCAGTCCGCGGCCGCGCGATCCCTTGGGCCGGTCGAGATCTCGGTCTGGGACGATTCCGCGCGGTTCAACCTCAACACCTTGCTGAATGGCAATCCCACGGCACGCCATTACCTCAACGCCATCGTCACAATCGCTGGCCAGCCCCCTGAAGTTTCCGTGCGGATTGCGGCGGCCTTGCGCGGCGACCGCCCGCTTCAGCAGATCAGCGATCTTGTTGCGCTGGCCGGCCTGTCAGACGCCGAGATTGCGGCCCTTTCCCCCTTGGTCACCTGCGCGCCCATCCTGTCTGGCACCATCAACATCAACACCGCCTCTGGCACTCTGCTGCAGGCGATGCTGCAAAACCCGGAGCGCACGGCGCAGATCCTAGCGCGGCGGCAAGCCGGACTGATCACGCCGGACGTGCTGAGCGAGATGGGGGTGATTCTGCCTGCTGGCCTGTCCCTGCGCACCGACATCTTCGGCCTGCAGATCATCGCCGCATCCGGCAGTGCAACGGTACAAAGCTATGCAAGGGTTCAGCGCTGGATCGGTATGGATGGGGCGACCCACACTGTCATATCGGCCCGCAAGTGGATATCCGCCAGCTTCGTACCGGATCAGCCCGGTTGAAAGAGATGCACGGATCGTCTGAACCCACCAGAGCAAACGAAACTGCTGGCGGCCCGACGCCCTTTGCACCGCGCTGCCGGGATTTGCCGGATCATCCCGACAGAAGACGTCGCGTTTCCCAAGGCAGGCCCTTGCGCTTGATCCGCAAAGCCCTAAGTTGAGGTCGAGTTCTCAGGGCGGGGTGCAATTCCCCACCGGCGGTAATGGTCCTCGGGCCTAGCCCGCGAGCGCCTTCCTCGTGGAAGGGTCAGCAGACACCGGTGTGATTCCGGGGCCGACGGTATAGTCCGGATGGAAGAGAACAGACCCGCGCGCGCCGCCCCTTCCGGGGAGGAGCGCCGTTCGTCTGTGCGTCCCTGACACGGTGTGGCGGTTTGGGGATAGCGCGTGGCGCAGGCAATTGGATCAGACTTGGAGCGTGCTGCCCTTCTGGCAGATGCGTTCCGCCATGCCTTGGGCCTTGCCGCCGAGATGGTCGGCGCCACCGCGCCAAATCCCACGGTCGGGTGCGTCCTGCTGGATGCCAAGGGCAAGATCCTGACCTCCGCCGCCCATCTGGGTGCGGGCCAACTCCATGCGGAAGCCCGCGCCATCCAGTTGGCGCGGGAAGCGGGGCTGACGGGTCAGATCGCCTCCGTCATCGTCACTCTGGAACCCTGCAACCATCAGGGCCGCACCGGCCCCTGCACCGAAGCCATCCTGACCACCCCGGCTTGCGAGGTCTGGTATGCCCTGCCGGACCCCAACCCGGTCGCCTCGGGCGGGGCGGATCGGCTGCGGCGGGCCGGGCTGCGTGTTCTGTCGCTGGCGGATATGCGCCATCCTGACCGCGAAGACCTTCTGGCATGGGCGACCCGGCTTCTGGCGCCGTTTTCCACCCGCGTGCAGCGCGGGCGTCCCTATGTCACGGTCAAGCAGGCGCTCGACCCCTTTGGCAGCATGATCCCGCCGGCGGGCAGCAAGACCTTCACCGGGCCTGAGGCACTGACGCTGGCCCATCGCCTGCGCCGCAGGGCGGATGCTATCCTGACAGGCTCGGGCACCATTCTGGCCGATCGTCCGGCGCTGACTGTGCGGCATGTGCCCGACATCCCCGGCAAATCGCGCATCCTGTCCATTCTGGACCGCCGCGGCCGGGTTGATGCCGCTTATCTGGACGAGGCACGCCAGAACGGTTTCCGACCCCGGATCGCGATGGACCTTGGCGCCGCGTTGCGCGATTTGGCCGAAGCGGGCTGCAACGAGGTTTTGGTCGAGGCTGGCCCCGCCCTTCTCAGATCCGTCGAAGCCGAGGGCCGGTGGGACGAGTGGGTTCTTATCGAGAAAGCCCCGCCCGGCCAAGACGACCGCATCACCATCACCCACAACACCCGCCCAGCCTGAAGGAAGACCCTACCCATGTTCTCTGGTATCATCGAAAAACTCGGGCAGGTCCGCGCGGCGGTTCTGGCGGACGGCAATCTGACGCTTGATCTGGACACCGGCTTTGCCGATCTGGAGTTGGGCGAAAGCGTGGCTGTGAACGGCACCTGCCTTACGGTTGTGACCTTTGACCCTGCGGGCCGAGCGGAGTTCTTTGCCAGCCCCGAGACCTTGGCGCGCACCAATTTCGGTGCGTTGCGGGCCGGCACCATGGTCAATCTGGAGCGGGCCGTGTCGATGTCGACGCGGCTTTCGGGCCATCTGGTGCAAGGCCATGTCGATGGTCTTGCACGGCTCGACTGCGTGGTCCCTGAGGCTGGCGCTTACCGCATCGAACTGACCCTGCCGCAAAGCCTTGGCCGCTACTGCGTCGAAAAGGGCTCCATTGCATTGGATGGCATCAGCCTGACGCTCAACGCCGTGCAGGACTTGGCCGACGGCGGCTGCCAGGTTCATCTGACGATCATCCCGCACACCTGGGCACATACCAATCTGCAGATTCGCCAGCCCGGCGATCTGCTCAACGTCGAATCCGATGTCATCGCAAAGTATGTGGAGCGTCTATGCAAGCCCTCCCTCTGAAACAGGGCCCGCGCGCCGGGTTGAACTTGGTGGAATTCATCTCGGTCGCCGACTTGCCGACGGTCTATTCCGACCGGCCGTTCCGCGCCAACGCCTTTCGCAGCCGCGTGGACGCAACCGAGCATCTGGCACTTGTCTCGCCCGGCACGGCCGTTGGGGCACCTTTGGTCCGGATGCATTCCGAATGTCTGACCGGTGACGCGTTCGGCTCGCTGCGCTGCGATTGCGGGCCGCAGTTGCAGGAAAGCCTACGGCGCCTTGCGGCCTCGCCCGGTGGGATTCTAGTATATCTGCGCGGGCAAGAGGGGCGGGGGATCGGGCTGGCCAACAAGATGCGCGCCTATGCCCTGCAGGATCGCGGCATGGATACGGTAGAGGCCAACCGCGCCCTCGGCCTGCCGGAAGATGCCCGCGACTATGCGGAGGCCGCGCAGATCCTGCTGACGCTTGGCGCTCCGCGCATCCGGCTTTTGACCAACAATCCCGACAAGGTCGGCGCCCTCCGCCGCAACGGCATCGACGTGACGGAGGTCGAACCGCTGGTAATCGCGGCCAACCCGTTCAACGCGGGTTATCTGGACACCAAGGCGCGCAAGTTCGGCCACGTTCTGCCCCTGCTGCACCCCAAGCGCGACTAGGGCCCGAAGGGTCAGGCCAGCCCGGACGGCTGGCCTGTTTATTCGATCAGGTGGCGCTGGCGGCCGCCAGACGCGCGTCAAGCTCAAGCACCTGACGCACGGCATGGGCAGCTTCTTCGCCTTTCTTGACGAAATGCGCCGAGTAGAAGGCGGTCAGCGCCTCGACCGGCTGGAAGTTGTGTGGCGTCAGCGAGACCGAGAACACCGGGACCTGCGTCTCCAGTTGCACCTGCATCAAGCCGGTCACCACCGCACCCGCCACGAAATCATGCCGGTAAATCCCGCCATCCACCACCAAAGCGGCGGCCACCACGGCTTGGTAGCGCCCGGTCAGGCCAAGCTTCTTGGCCAGAAGCGGCATCTCGAAGGCGCCGGGCACTTCAAACGCCTCGACAGTGGCGCCGGGCATCAATTGCGCCGCTGCCGCCATGAACCCCTCATGGGCGCGGTCCACGATATCGGCATGCCAGCGCGCCTTGACGAAGGCTATTCTGGTCGTCTTGTAGGTGTCAGTCATCTTGGAACCTCTGCAAAATTGCGACAGGTCCCAGAGCACGAGCCAAGACATGTGCGCCCTGAAAAGCGCACAAGCCGTGGTTCTCTTCCATCCGGACTATACCGTCGGCCCCGGAGTCACACCGGATCTGCTGACCCTTTCCCTAAGCAAAGGCGCTCGCGGGCTATACCGCCGGTGGGGAATTGCACCCCGCCCTGAGAACTCACCCGATTTAGCATGACCAAGGGGTGATGCAAGTCTTCAGATGCAGCGGATCAGTGCTCGCCCGGATAGCGCAGGCCGATTTGCCGGCGCACCTCGTCCAAGGTCTCCATGATCTCGACCGATTGCGATGGCGGCAGGATTTCGCCAAAAGTCACACCAGCTGCAATCAGGCGCTCGGCCTCATCGGCCTGAAACTGCATGCCACGGCCGCCAACGGTCCTGTCGAAGGTTTCAAGCAGATTGTTGTCCGCGTCATAGACCCGGAAGGTGGTGGGCGCATACCAGACCCGGTCAATTTCGATCCTGCCCTTGGTGCCGACGATGCAGGCGCGGTTCGGCCCGGCACTGTCGCTGGACGACAAAGTCGTGGCGATGGCACCCGAGGCATAGTGGAAGATCGTGGCGACCTGCGCATCCGCGCCGGTCTCGCGGAACGCTGCGGAGGCAAGGATCGCAGCCGGTTTGCCCAGAATGTCCCAGCAGAACGAGATTGGGTAAATTCCCAGATCCAGCAAAGCCCCACCCCCCAGCGAAAGCGCGTTCAGCCGGTGATTGGGGTCGTCCGGAAGTTTCTGGCGGTGATCCGCCGTGATCGAGCGGACATCGCCAATCGTTCCGGCGGCGATCACGTCACGGATGCGCCGCATGTGGGGCAGAAATCGCGTCCACATCGCCTCCAGAGCGACAAGACCCTTGGCGGCCGCCAAATCCACGATTTCGGCAGCCTCGGCGGCGTTCAGGGTGAAGGGCTTTTCGATCAGCACATGTTTGCCGGCCCCAAGCGCCAGCTTGGCTGCGGAGACATGCTGGGGATGCGGGGTGGCGATGTAGATGATGTCGACATTTGGATCGGCGACCAGGGCTTCGTAGCTGCCATGCGCCGTCGCGATGTCGAACTCTGCGGCGAAGCGGTCGGCCTTGGCTTGGGTCCTGGAGCCTACGGCCGTCACGGAATGGCCGGTCGCCAGCAGGTCCTTGACGAACAACTCGGCAATCCAGCCAGTCGCCAGAATGCCCCACCGAATTTTCTGTGCCACGTGCCTTCTCCCATTCCCGGTTTTCAAGCCTCGTCCTAGTCTCAAGGCTTTGGACGAAGCGCGCAGGGTCGGGTGTCCGTCCGCGGGCGAAGCCTATTCCGGTTCGCGCAGGCACTTCAAGCAGGGCCCTTGCCGGGATCGCGCATTCTTGCCGGAGTTCCTTTGGCCGAGGCCCGTCGATACCGTGTCTGAGCAGGTATGACCCGGTCGCAGATCAATCTGCTGACGGAAAGAGCCCGCCGACGCATATGACGGGGCGGGGCGGCCCAGCGTTCTTGACTTCTGTGTTTGTCCCTGACGCATTGGGGATATGAATCGGACCACCCGATGCAAAATCAGAGGTTGCAGCGGCGGTGATGGAGAGAATCGAGAGCAGGCCCTATTATCTGATTGTCCAGGACTGGCTGGCTGAAAACATCGCAGGCGGCGCGCTGCCGCAAGGCGCGCGTCTCAGCGTCGCCGGTGTCGCGCAGCGGCTGTCGGTCAGCCGCTCGCCGGCTATCCGGGCGATGGACAATCTGGTCACGGCGTCGATTTTGACGCCGCTTGGCCGCGCAGGATATCTGGTCGGCCCGCTGTCAGAGGATGCGGCGCAGGGCCGGGCGCAGGTCGTGAACCTGTTCACGCTTGCGGTCAGCCTACCCAAGACCGATGCAGCGCTCAATGCCCCGGCGGAGTGGGAAAGGGTATTGACGGCCGTTGGCGAGGCGGTGGAAACCTGCATTCCGTTCGGCATCTACCAGATTTCGGAAAGCGCGATGGGTGAGCATTTCGCCGTCAGCCGCACCGTCACGCGTGAGGTTCTGGCGCGGCTGCACGAGCGCGGCGCGATCCGAAAGGACCGGGGTTCGCACTGGATCGCCGGGCCGCTTTCCGCCCGGTTGCTGGACGAACAACACGAGGTGCGCCGTGTGCTGGAGCCCGCCGCCTTGGTCATGGCGGCACCCAAACTGGGGCGGGCGATCCTTGCCGACATGGTCGGGCGGCTGGATGCGGCGGCGGCGGTGGGTCCGACGATTCCAACGGCCGAGATGGATACCTTGGAGGCCGATCTGCACGACACATGTCTGGCAGCGCAGTCCAATCGGCGGATCACCGGTTCGATCGCGCAAGTGCAGGGGGCGCGTCTGATCAACCGCCTTTTTGCGACCCATGTGGCGCAGCATGACGAAAGCAATCTGCTGGCGGAACACCGGCTGGTTCTCGGACATTTGCTTTTGGGCGACGGCGAAGGGGCTGCGGCGGCCCTGCGCTATCATCTGGAGGCCGACCACAGCCGTACGCGGGAGCGGCTGAAGGTCCTGTCGGTCTTTGCCGACCCTGCCGTGGCCCCCTACCTGATCAGGATGTTCTGACATGCCCTCCTCCGCTCCGAAATTGCGGATCATTGGCCGCAGCGAACTGGTCACAGCGCCGATCCGCAAGCAGGCGCAGGCTGATCTGGGCTTTCCCATCGAGTTCGAGCTGATCGACAGCATCGAGGGCCTGCAGCGCGTCATCACAAGGCCGGAAAGCTTCGACCTTTACCACCAGTGGCACACCGTCGACCTGATGTGGACCGCACGATGCATCCAGCCGATCCGGCTCGACAAGTTGACCCATGGCGGCGAGATCCTGCAGGCCGTGCGCGGCAGATCGGGGCCAAGCCGGATCATCGACACCGTGTTTGACCGGCTGTTTGTGCAGGGCGACGGGCGGCTTGGGCCGGAACCTTCTGACGCGCTGTCGATGCTGCCCCTGTTGCATGGGGTGGATAGTTTTGTCTATGCCGATGCCCTGCACAAAGTGATCGACAAAGAGGAACCGGAAAGCTGGGGCTGGCTTCTGGATCACCGACTGCATGGCCGGGTGGCGATGGTCAATGACCCGGTGCTTGGCATGATCGAGGCTGCATTGGCGGTGGAAGCCCAGCGCGGAGTGGCCTTTTCCGATATCGGCAACCTGACGCTGGACGAGGTCGACGAAGTCGCCGCCTCGCTGATCGCGCAGAAAAGGCTCGGCCATTTCCGCGG
>CANGHD010000008.1 GCA_947453525.1 Paracoccaceae bacterium
GAGTGGCCATCGGGCGAGCGTTGCTGGCCAACCCGCAGATATTGCTCATGGATGAACCGCTTGCGGCGCTGGATGACGCCCGCAAGGCCGAGATCCTGCCCTATATCGAGCAGCTGCGCGACAACACCAAGGTGCCGATCCTGTACGTCAGCCACGCGGTCTCCGAGATCGCGCGGCTGGCGGGGGCGGTGGTCTTGTTGCAGGCCGGGCGCGTGGTGCGCAAGGGCACGGTGGCTGAGGTGTTCTCAGACCCCGCAGTGGTGAATGCCATGGGGGTGCGCGAGGCGGGGTCTGTCCTGGCGGCACGGATTGCGGCGCAGGACGAGGACGGGCTGACCCGGCTGGACACCCCGGCCGGGCCGATCTGGCTGCCGCGGATCCAGGGGGCGCTGGGCACACAGGTGCGGGTGCGGATCGCGGCGCAGGACATCATCCTGTCACCTGCCCGGCCTGAAGGGCTTTCGGCGCTGAACATCCTGCCCGCCACGATCACCGCGCTGCGGCTTGGCGGGGGGCCGGGCGCCATCGTGCAGTTGCGGGTGGGCGAGGATCTGATCCTGGCCCGGGTGACCCGGCGTTCCGTGGCGGCCTTGGGTCTGAAGGTTGGCGATCTGGTGTTTGCCGTGTTGAAATCGGTCTCGGTCGCGCCGGGCGACGTGGGCACGCCTCCGGCCGCGGGGCCGCCGGACTGACGATGGTTAGGGCGGAGGCCCGGCGGGTCGACTGGCTTCAGCTTCGGATATGCGCAACATCCGGCTCTGGCGCAAAGTGTCCGTGACGCCGACGGATCTATCTGCCGAGCCGATGCCGCTGCTGCTGCCGCAACAGCGCCCCTCAGGCGGCGAGGCTTTGGGCGCGCAATTGCGTGGCAATCAATTCGGCAAAGGCAAATCGCAAGTCCTGCAGCAATTCATCCTGAGCGATGCGGAGCAGCGTCATGTGCGTTTCCACCGCCTCATCCATGCGGGCGGGTTGGCGGCTGACATGGGCGGCCAACTGCAGCATCGCGTCGACCAGCGAGTCACGACGTGCTTCCTCTTGCCCGCCTTTGATCGCCAGACCCGATTCGATGCGGGCCAGACGCTCTGCCAGTTCGGGCGGAGGGGTCCTTTGCGTTTCCAGAATTTCAGACACCGCTTCCAGCCGCGCATCGACATGCAACAGGGACTGAGACAGGGCGGCAAGACTTTGCCTTTGCGCAGTCAGGTCCGGAGCCGGATCGGGCCTTTGACCCAGCGCGCTCATCTGTCTGTCAAGGTGCTGCAGCGTTGTGGCCATGGTTTCGCTCCAGGCCTCCACCCAGTCGGAAAGACCTGTCACGGTATAGGGCTGCGGTGCCGTCTCGATGCGCGTCTCAAGCGCCGCGGACACCAAGTCCAGCCGTTCAATCGCCTCAGATAGGCCGTTGCCGATGGCCGCAAAGCTTTGGTGTTGCGCGATGAGGTCCAGCACCGGGACAGGCCTTTGATCAAACGCGATGATCCGTTCGACCACGTCTTGCAGCATGGCTGCGGTGGATTCGGCCCATTCGTCCACCCGAGTGCAAAGAACGGTCAGGATGTCAGACTGGGGCGCGGCGGCATCGGACTGGCCCCGCGCATCCATCGCCTCGGACACCAGTTCAAGCCGGTCCATCGCGCGGGAAATGGTGGTTCCGAACTCTGCGAGGCTTTGATGTTGCGCGGTGAGGTCGAGAACCGGCGCCGGCTGCTGGGCAAGGCGGGCGATCTGGTCGGTCAACCCTGACAAGGCCTTGGCATGGCTGCTGTCTTGCAGGCTTTGGATCATGCCCTGCTGCAAGGCACCCAGCCGCAGGAAAAGCGGCGACCAATCCGGCCCCGCCTCAATACGGGTAGCAAGGCTTTGAAGTGCCGAGCTTATCTCAGTCAGTTCGGGGGTGTGGCCCTTGTCTTGCAACTGCGATAGCACGTCGGCGGTTTCTTCCAGCCGGGCGGTGGCGCTGCCGACCGAGATCAGGAACCTGGTGAAAGCCTGATGTTGCGCCGTCAGATCAATCGTGGGTTCTGGCCGGTTGGCCAGATCGTCGACCTTGGCCAGCAGGCTCTCAACCCTCGCGGCGGGGGCGACGAAGGCGGTTGCGATCTGCGCCGCCACGGCATCAACCGCCATAAGAAGGCTGGACAGATCCGGCGCGGCGGGAGGCGGGAAGGCGGCCTTCAGCCGCTCTTCCAAAGTATCGATCGTTTGCGCCAGAAGGGCGGGTTCCACCTTGCGCTGCACCTGCAGCGCCACGGCATCAAGCTTTTCGATCAGCAACTGCAACAGCGCGGCAGTCTCGGCCGGGGTGGGGGTGTCCTCTTCGGGCGGAGCAGCACGGTCTTGCATGGCGAATTCGATGGCGTCGAGCCGGTCTGCGATCTGCTCACGCCCGGTCTGGTCGGCGATCATCTGGTCAAGCTTGCGTTCCAGTCGGGCCAGATTGTCCTCCAAAACCGGGGCGGGCTGGGGCGCCGGCAGCGGTTTGAAGGGTTCGGCCACCGCGGCCAGATCGTCAGGAAGGCCGCCGGGGCAGCGCAGGATGATGGTGCCGTCCGACAGAACTGCGGCAAAGGCCACCTCGCTATGGGCGATCAGTTGCGTCACATCGGCCTGATACTCCCATAAAAGTGCTGGGTTGCGGATGATATGGGTGCCAAGCTGTCTGGCCATCAGGTCAAGCGAGGCGTCGTTCTTTTGGGGCATGGCCTTTGTCATCTATCTTGAGGCCCCCACGGGCAGCGGTGTGCCGCCGCCGGTTCGGGCGATTGAAAGCAGAGCATTCGTCTTGGGCAGTTTAGGCGAATCTGGGTTAAAAGTGCCTTAACCGGTTTGAGATTGTCCGGCCCAAAGCGGCGGGATCGCGCGGAAGATCGGCTCGCTGCAATCTGGATTTCAGGGTCATGTCCGGCGCGCGCGTGAAGGGGTGACCCGTTCTTCCGTCCGTTTGGCCACCAAAAGGCCGGCACCCTTCTGGCGGAACGCATCACGCTTGGGCAGGAGCGAAAGGCAAGGCGGCTTGCGCAAGGTTGACATGTGGGACGTGGACGACGGAACGCACATTCGCTTGCTGCAGTTTGGAGAAATTGTCGAAGCCCGGGACATATCCAGTTTTATCAACATCTTCTGTCACGATGGCTGCGTGATGATCCAGCCTTTGCGCCCTTGAGGGGCGACCTTGTTAACCCTTAAGCAACCGACCCTGTGCCTAATCCGCTGAGCGGATGCGGGGAGCCCCGAGGCATGGCGGATCGACACTTGCGAATGGTTTCAAAGGCAAGCCCCGCGCGGTTCGGCGCTGATCTGGAGTGCAACGGTGGTGGCGCGGTCGCGGCGGCGGGGGGCGACCTCTCGCCGGTCGGCCATGGCGGGCGGCTGACCCGCCGCTGGGCGGGGGTTCTCTTGGGCGATGTTCTGTCGACAAGCCTTTGGCAAAGCGGAGCATCCGGTTTCATGGTTGCGTTCACGGACATTTCTCAGGCGGGTTGAGGAGCAGGCTTCAGCATGATCCACAAAAAGAACTTCCCCAGACGCGGGCAGGTCGCAAGGCAAGCGGAGCGCGCGCATTTTATGGACATCCGGCGGTCGAGGCGGGCCAAGAGCGGGAAGCCCATGACGCCCGAGGCGATCGGTTGCGACGGAGGGGATGTGACGACCGATCCGGTCGCGACCACGGACGAGCCGGTGGCGACCGGCCTGCCGGATATGGCGCAGGTGACAGCCGCCAGCGAGCCGGTCCGTGCCGTGACGGCGACGCGCTTTGCCAAGAGCCAGCCCGAGGGCATCGATCAGGTGGCTTTGATGAACCGGTTGGAGAATGCTTTGCCCAAGGCGGGGGCCGATCCGCCTTTGCTGCTTGTCAAACCGGTCGAGCGGACGGCGCCCAAGCAAATCCAAGCCGCCAAGCCCGGTGCGGCAGGGATGGCGACGGAGCCCGAGGCGCAAGAGGACGCCTGTGCCTTCACGGCTGCGGGGACGCCCGGCGTTCCGGCGGTGTGCCGCGCGCGGCCCCCTGATCTGGCAGGGGGTTCGAGGCCCCCGGCACCGGGCGGCGCGGATGATCTACCCCCGCCGGTGGTCGTGAAAACAGCGGCCGCGGTTCCGGTTGAACCACGTTCCGTGGACGATGCCCCGGCCTCGGCCTGCATGGCGCGGCGCGATGATCAGGCGCAAGCTGTCGCCACCGAGCCCTGGTCTGGGCCCTGGTCTGGGCCCTCGCCCTTGACGCCAGCGCGCCGCGCCGTGTCTGCCGGGTCTGTCATCCTGACGGAGGCGATTCCCGCCATTCCGGACACCGACCTGTGCAGCCTGCCGGGGGTGGGCCCCGGTCTGCTCTGGATGCTGCAGCAATGCGGCATCCACGCGCTGGAGGATCTGGCGCGGAGCGAAGCGGCGGTATTGTCTCTCAGGCTTGGCCCCGTCGGTCAAATCCTGACTGTGGACATCTGGCTTGATCATGCCCGCAAAAGCCGTGTTGGTCAGCGATAGCGGGGCGGCGGTCATGACCGGCCAAGCCTTGTCGCGTCGTCTTTGCCGAAGGACAGCGGTGCCCTAACGGCACATGACCTTGCGTGGTGGCGCGGCGCCGGATTCCGACGCCCTGCCGTGCCTCAGGCCGGAAAAAGCGGGTTCACCGGGTGAAAGCTGGAAATATCCTGCGCCTTGACCTTGTGCAGGAAGCCGATCACGTCGGCCACGCATTTTTCGGCCTGCAGCGCGCCTTTTTCGGCGGTTGCCAGATGCGCCTCGCCCACCACGCCGGCGGGGTTCAGGTCCGAGGCGATCCAGCCATAGGCCACCGGGCCGATCGGCGAAATCGCCGAGGTTTCGGCGCTGGAGCGGAAATCCCGTGCGGCGGACATGTCGACGGTTTCGGGCGCGAAATGCAGGATCATCGAGGTTTCGGCATCGCCGCCGTGGATGCCGAAGCGGTTTTCCTGATCGGAATAGAGCGCCTCGGGGGCGCCGAAGGCCCCCCAGCCGAGGCGGGTGACGAACATGCCCGCCCGGACGCGAAGCTCGCGGCTGACGATGGAGATCAGGTCGACGTTGCCGCCATGGCTGTTGAGGATGACCATCTTGCGCACCCCGGCGCGGGCGACGGACAGGCCGATCTCGACCCAGAGCTTCAGCGCGGTCTCGGCGGTCAGGGTGATGGTGCCGGCGGCCCAGAGATGCTCGTTCGACTTGCCGACGGCCTGCACGGGCAGGATGCGCAGGTCGAGGTCGTCGGGGCAGCGCAGTTTCAGCAGGGCCAGCAGGCCTTCGTTGATGATGGTGTCAGTGCCGACGGGCAGGTGCGGGCCATGCTGCTCGATCGCGGCGGTGGGCAGGATGGCGATGGTGGTCGCAGGGTCGATGGCGGCAAACTCGGGGGCACGGTATTGCGCCCAGTCCATGCGTCGGGTCATTCTGCCGCCTCCGTTCGGTGTTGTGGGGCGGGCAGGGGAACGGCCCGACCGATCAGCTTGTCCATCTGCCCCGCCACCCGCGCCAAATGCTTCTGACGGCTGGCCGGGGTTGAGGAATCCATGAGGTAATGCGCAGCAAAGGCGCGGCGATGTCTGGGTTTCAACAAAGCCCCCAGGCCGCGCTGCAACATGCGCTTGCCCGGCGCGCCGACGAAGGTGGTCAGCCACCAACTGGCGCCGCAGGTGGTGAAGACGCCGAGGCGGGTGATATGCTGCAGGCCGGGTTGGATCGTCTCGCCGACGGCCTTGGGCATGTGAAATGCCATGTCAGGCAGAAGCACGCGGTCCAGCCAGCCTTTCAGCATGGCGGGCAGGCCGTACCACCATGTCGGATAAACGAAGATCAGCGTATCGCACCATTCGACATCGCCGCAATGCGCCTCGACCGGTGCACGGTTGGCGGGTGCGGAAAGATAGCCTGCCAGTTCCGGGCCGGTCAGAACGGGCTGAAACCCTTCGGCATAAAGATCGCGCAGCCGCACTTCGCACCCGGAGGCGTTCAGTTTGGCCAGCACCAGATCGCGGACGGCGGCGGTGAAGCTGGTGGGCGAGGGGTGGCAATGAACGACGAGTGCCCGCATCAAAGCCGCTCCATCGCGTGACCCACGCGGGTCAGGAAGGCCGTGCGGGCGGCGGCGCTCGCGGTGTTCATGTCATAGAGGGCGAGGTATCTGGTCGGCGCCACCTGCGCCACAAAGCGCAAGCTGCGGGTGACGATCTTGCGCGGAGGATCCCCGGCGAGGAAGGCGCGCAGGCGGGTGCCGCCATAGGTGGTGACGGCGGCGAGTTTCTTGATGTTGGTCAAGGCCGGGGCGACCTTGCCGCCGTCCAGATGGAAAGAGACGCCGGGCAGGAAGACGCGGTCGAAATAACCTTTCAGAATGGCGGGATAGCCGAAATTCCAGACCGGAAATGACAGGATCAGCGCATCCACAGCGCGCAGGCGGTCGACATAAGACTGCACAGCGCTTTGGTTGGTGGCGGCGTCGTGATAGGCGCGGCGCTCTTGCGGGGAGAGGACCGGGTTGAAGCCCTCGGCATAAAGGTCGCAGTCGTCGACCTGCCAACCCCGGCCGGTCAGCGTGTCCACCACCCGGCTATGCAAGGCAGCGGCGAAGCTTTCACCGCAGGGATGGGCATAGAGCACCAGCGCCTTGGTCATTCTGCCGCCTTCATCATCCCCGGCCATGCGTATTTCGCTGTGTAGGCCCAGTCGGGAGAATGCCAGCCGATCATCTTGCCGGGGTTCAGAAGGCCCTTGGGGTCAGCTTCGCGCTTGAAGTTCAACTGAACGTCGTCGACTTGCTGGCGGCCGCCTTCCTCCAGCGTGTAGCGGTGCGGGTTGAAAATCGGCGCGCCCATGGCTTCGTGGAGGCCCACGATCTGATCCAGCCGCGCCTCGGTGGAGTATTTCACCAAGGACAGGCCGCCCATGGCGACACGGCCGTTCTGACGGGTGACCTCGACATGCTGCAGCACTTCGGGTGAGAGCAGTGCGCGGATCTGTTCGACAAGGCCAACGGGGTCGTCGGTGCCGTAGCCCACCTGCAGATAGGTGATGGAGGGATCGACCTTCAGCGCCCGCAAGGTGGTGTGGTTCCAGCCGTATTCGAAGATGCGTCCGGGATCGCGCGCCCATTGCGTCTGGTCGGAGCGGTAGATGACCGTGGCGCCGGGATTGCGGGCGGTGAAGGTCTCGAAGGCCCCCCAGGCTTGCGGGGCGACCATGAAGGTGCCTGTGGCAAGGCCCGCAGCGACATAGGGCGAGATGCGCTGAAAGTAGTCTTGCGTGATGGGGGCCTCGAACAGGGTGGCGAGTTTGATCAGGATGCCGTCTTGGGCCGCCAGATCGTAGCCAAAGCGCAGGGCTGTGGGGAAATCGGGGAAGGTCATGATGACGCCTACCCAGTCATAGGCGGGGGCGAGCGGGATCTCGATTTCGGTGATGATGCCATTGGTGCCATAGGCGTGGCTCACGCGGTGGAGTTCCTCGCCGGTGAATTCCAGGGCGCGGGGTTCGGCCTCCATCGTCAGCACGCGCAGGCGGATGATGTTGCCAAGGTCGCGCAGGCCGCCCCAGCGGACCGACCCCACGCCACCAGAACCGCCCGCGATGAAGCCGCCGATCGTGGCGGTTGCCCAGGTCGAGGAGAACATGCGCAGTTCCTGATTGGAATGCGCGATGGTGGCGGCGTCGATGTCCTTCAGCAGGCAGCCGGGTTCCACGATGGCGCGTCCCGGGGCGATCTGCTTGACGCGGTTCATCTTGTGCAAATGCAGGATGCAACCCCCTGCCAACGGCATGGCCTGACCGTAGTTGCCGGTGCCGGCCCCCCGCACGGTGACGGGGACGTCGTGGGCGTGGCAGGTTTTCAGGACCTCGATTACCTCGGCCTCGGTTTTGGGCGTGACGACGAAATCGGCGCTGACATGGTCGAGGGCGGCTTTGAGAACCGGCGAATACCAGAAGAAATCCCGGCTTTTGGCTTTGACCGAGACCGGGTTGGTGTCGATCTCCAGATGCTGAAGTGCGGCCTTGGCGGCCTCGATTTGGCTGGTCATGCATCCTCCATCAGCGGGTCAAGTTCGGCATAGTCGGGCAGGGTGCGGTCGATGGCGCGGCCATTGCGCAGCACGATGCGGTCCGATTGCGGGCGGGAGAACAACTCGGCCCAAGTGCGGGCGCGGGTGATCACCAGATCGGCAGGGGCACCGGGGGCGAGGGAAGGGGACGGGAAGCCGCAAGCTTTCGCGGGATTGGTCAGGAACGCGTGGGTCCAGTCGGGATCGGAATGGTCGAGGTGGCCGATGCGGGTCGCCTCGCGCATCACCTCCAGCATGTCCATGTCGCCATAGGCGTAGAAGGGATCGCGGGTGTTGTCAGAGGCGAAGCTGACCGGGATGCCGCGCCCCTTCATCTCATGCACGAGGGTGATGCCGCGGTTGCGCGGGGTGCGCCGGGCGTGGCGGTCTTGCAGGTACAGGTTGCACATCGGCAGGCTTACGACATGGAGGCCGGCTTTGGCGACAAGGTCGAGGGTCGAAAGGGCTTCCGCCTCGGACATGGTGGAGAGAGAGCAGAGGTGGCCCACCACGACCTTGGCGTCGAAGTGCAGGTCGAGGACCTTTTGCGCCAGAACTTTCAGGGTGTTGACGGTGGGGTCCAGTGTTTCGTCGACGTGGAAGTCGACGGGAAGGCCTCGGTCACGGGCAAGGGCGAAGAAGTCGTCGATTTGGTGGTGCAGGTCTGCGGTCGGATAGGTGACGGTGCCAAGGACCCCGCCCGAGGCTGCGACGAGGTCGGCGGTATGTCGGAAATCTCCGGCACGGGAGACGTTTTCGATGCTGACAAGGCACGCGGCTTGCAGGTCTATGCGGCCCGCCCAATCGGACCTGACCTCGCGGAAAACGCCCCACGAGATGTCGTCCTGCGGCGGGGCGCTGTCGAGATGGGTGCGGATGGCTCGGGTGCCGTGGGCATAGGCGGCGCGCAGAGAGAATTCCATTCGAGCGCGCACATCCTTCGCCGTCCAGCGCGCCCGCGAATCCGCGCCTACGGCCTCGATGGCGCCCCTGAAGCTGCCGTCGGGGTTGGGGCTGCGGGGCCAGATGTGACCCTTGTCGAGATGAGTGTGCATATCGAGGAAAGCGGGGAAGACCATGGCGCGCTTCATGTCGACGATGGCACCGGGATCGTCTCCGGTGACGATTTTCCCGCCTTCCAATGTCAGCGACAGGGGAGCAACAGAGCCTTGCGCCCCGATCAGGCAGGCGGGGACCGTCAGGTTGGCAAGCGTCAACCTGGGCGCATCGGGGAGGGTCAGGAAATCGGCGGTCATTCGCGTTTCACCGCGCTTTCGTGCCACTTGCGCAGCAGAAGATGGTTCAGCGTCGTGGTCGCCAAGAAGATCACGACCCCGGTGGCGGCAATCAACAGGAGGGCGGCATACATGCGCGGGATGTTCAGCCGATAGCCCGCTTCAAGGATGCGGAAGGCCAGACCAGAGCCGATGCCGCCGGTGCCCGCGACATATTCCGCCACGACGGAACCGATCAGGGCGAGGCCTCCGGCGATCCGCAACCCGCCGAGGAAATAGGGCAGGGCCGAGGGCGCTTGCAGGAAGCGCAGGCGTTGCCAGCGGCTGGCTTTGTAGATCGTCATCAGGTCGCGCAGGTTGTGGTCGGTGGATTTCAGGCCCAGCGTGGTGTTCGCAAGGATCGGGAAGAAGGCCACGATCCACGCGCAAAGGAGCAGGGCTGCCAGTTTGGAACTCACATAGATGAAGATCAGGGGGGCGACCGAGACGATGGGCGTGACTTGCAGGATCACGGCGAAGGGGAAAAAGCACATCTCGGCAAAGCGGCTTTGCGTGAACAGGACGGACAGGCCGACGCCGCCCAGCACGGCCACACCAAGCGCCATGAGGGTGATTTTCAGCGTGACCAGCAGGGCGGGGAACAGGATCGGCCAGTCCTGCACCAGGGTCTGCACGACCAATCCGGGGCCAGGCAGGATGTAATGCGGGATGGCGTTGATCACCACGGCCCGGTCCCAGGCGAAAATCGCTAGGGCCAGCACAAGGGCGGGCAGCAGCCATTTCGCCACCGCCTCGATCCGCTTGGCGCGGGCGTGGATTTCCTCCTCGGCGTCCAGTTGCGGGGCGTCGGACTTCGCAGCGGCCATGCCCGGCGCGTCGGTTGCGGCCATCATTCGCCCTCCATCAGCACACCGCCCATGGCCGTCATCAGCGCCTCGGAGGTCTCGCGCGCCTTGGCCGCGTAATCGGCCGAGGTCCGGTAGTCGAGCCCGCGGGGATAGGGGGCGTCGACGGTGATCTCTGTCAGCACACGGCCGGGGCGGGGGGCCATGATCAGGATGCGGTCCGACAGGAACACGCTTTCAAAAACCGAATGCGTGACGAAGATCACCGTGCTGCCCATCCGCGCCTTCAGCGCCAGAAGATCGTCGTTCAGCTTCTGCCGCGTGATCTCGTCCAGTGCGGCGAAGGGTTCGTCCATCAGGATCAGCCGGGGTGCGGTCACCAGGGCACGGGCGATCGACACCCGCATCTTCATGCCGCCGGACAATTCGCGGGGGTAGGATTTGGCGAACCGCTCCAATCCGACCAGCGACAGGATTTCCTCGACCCGGTCCTTGACCGACTTGTAGCTTTGGCCCCGCAGGCGGTAGGGCAGCCAGACATTCTGCGCCACCGTGGCCCAAGGCATCAGCGTGGGTTCCTGAAAGACCACGCCCAGATCGTCGCGACCTTGCCCGCCTTCCCATGCGATCCGGCCCGAGGTGGGGCGCATCAGACCGGCGATCAAGCGCAGTGCCGTCGACTTGCCGCAGCCGGAGGGGCCGAGCAAGGAAATGAAATCGCCAGCGTTTACCGTCATCGTCAGCCGCTTCAGGGCCACGACGCCGCCCGAGAAGGCCTTGTCCACGTCGACAAGGCTAAGGACTTTGGTGCGCTGGCCCAAGGGCGCGGTCTGGGGCTGGTTTTGACGCAGGGGAGCGTTCATGGCCTCTCCGTTCCTGGACATCGGGCGCGGAGCGGCCGCGCCCGATGCTGCTTTGGTCAGATTGATCCGGCGGTCACTTGGGTTTGAGTTCCAGACCCACGCCCTTGTCCACGAAGGCGGTGGTGTAGGACTGCGCAATGTCAATGCCATCCGGAATCACCCCGGCTTTGACCATCTTGCCATAGAAATCCCTCATGCGGTCATCCGTCATCGCGCCAATACCCAAGGTCAGGGTGTCGCCCGAGTCCACGATGCCTTCGGACTTCAGTTTCGAGATGGCGTAGTCGATCGACGCCGGCGTCATGTCGGGATTGTCTTTTATGATGGCCGCGTTCGCGGCCGAATTGTCGCCGTACAGATAGGTGTACCAGCCCTTGATCGATCCATCGACGAAGCACTTCACCACTTCGGGCCGTTTTTCGACGGTGTCCTTGGTGGCCTGAATGGTGGTGGAATAGGACGTGTAACCCTCATCCGCGATCAGCCAGACATCGGGCTTCCAGCCGGCCTCTTTCTCGACCGAGAAAGGCTCGGAGGACAGGTAGCCCTGCATGGCCGAGTTTTCATCGGCGATGAAGGGGGCGGAGTTGAAGGTATAGGGTTTGCGCTGTTCGTCGGTGAAGCCATAGGCCGACTTCATCCATTCCCAATAGGCGGCGCCATCGGCGGTGAAAATCGTCGAAAGGCCTTTCAGCCCCTTGAAATCAGGGACCTTTCCGGGATGCGTCAGCAGAACCTGAGGCTCTTTCTGGAACATGGCAGCGACATTGACCAAGGGCAGGCCCTGCTGCACGCCGAACATCGCGTCCAGCGTTCCGCCCATGTAGAAGTCAAGCTTTCCGGCCAGCATGAGGGCCTGATTGTTCACCTGCGGCCCGCCCGGCACGATGGTCACATCCAGCCCGCAGGCCTTGTAGGTGCCATCGGCCACGGCCTGATAGAACCCGCCATGCTCGGCCTGAGCCACCCAATTGGTGCCATAGGTGACGGGGATCAGATCCTTTGCCAAAGCGGGGGCGGCGAATGCCGCAGTCAAGCCGAGGGCCAGCCCACAAGGTCCAAGGCGTGCGTAATCGAACATGCTTTCCTCCTGAATGATTCTTCATGTCCAATGTGACGCAGCGGCCTTTTGCATATAAACGACGACTGAGTTTGCAGATGTCGCAAAGGACGCACGTGCCCATTTCTTAATCATGTGACTGTCGGGCAGCCTTTGATGCAGGCATTGTGTCAAGCAGGCTGGACAGATGGCTACCAAATCGCTTCAGAAGAAGGCAGTCTGAAGCCGTCATTGCCACCGAGAGATGCCATGCGTGCCCTGAACCCCAGTTCGATCCCGGCGCCCTTTGCGCGTTATGCCCACGGCGTGGCGGTGCCGCCGGGCATGCGGCTGATCCTGACCTCTGGTCAACTGGGGCTGGATGGACAGGGTGATGTGCCCGAGGGAGCGGCGGCGCAGGCACGGCTTTGTTTTGCCAATTGCGCGGCCATCCTTGCCGAAGGTGGCATGGGTCCGGCCGACGTCGTCCGGATCAATGCCTTCGTCACCGCGCGCGCGCATATGGCGGCTTATATGGCGGTGCGGGATGAGTGGCTGGCGGGGGTTGGGCGTCTGCCTGCCTCGACCCTGTTGATCGTCTCGGGCTTTACCCGGCCGGAGTTTCTGATCGAGGTGGAAGTGACCGCTGCACGGTTCTAGCCGCCGGCCTTATGGCTTGGCGCTGCGGCCCCTGTTCCACCGCGAATTCGCGCTATCTGTTACGGGTCATCCTGATCTCAAGGCCCGCTATGCCCCCGCGCGTGAACGAACCCTCGGCCTCTGCTGTCCCCAGTTCCAGTCTGTCACGGTTGGCCGGTCTGGGCGGCATGGCGGCTGGCATCGGTGGCCGCATGGTGCTGGGTGCGGCGCGGCAGTTGGCGTCGGGGCAAAGGCCGCGCTTGGCCGATTTGCTGCTGACGCCCGCCAATGCCATGAAGGTGACGCAACATCTGGCCCAGATGCGCGGGGCGGCGTTGAAGGTGGGGCAGTTGATGTCGATGGACACCGGCGACTTTCTGCCGCGCGAGTTTGCCGAGATCCTGTCCCGCTTGCGCGCCGACGCCGATCATATGCCGCCCCAACAATTGCGCGGCGTGCTGGACCGGGCTTGGGGCAAGGGCTGGCTCAGCCGGTTTGTGCGGTTCGACGTCAGGCCGATCGCCTCGGCCTCGATCGGTCAGGTGCATCGGGCGCAGACCAAGGATGGCCGCGATCTGGCGATCAAGGTGCAATATCCCGGCGTCCGTCAAAGCATCGACAGCGATATTGCCAATGTGGCGGGCCTCTTGCGCCTGTCCGGCCTGGTGCCTAAGGCGCTGGACATGGCGCCCCTGCTGGACGAGGCGCGGGCGCAGTTGCATGAAGAGGCGGACTATCTGCGCGAAGGTGCCCAACTGGCACGTTTCGGCGTGCTGCTGGCGGATCGGCCCGAGTTTCAGGTGCCCCGCTTGCACCCGGACCTGAGCGGGCCGGATGTTCTGGCGATGGATTTCATAGACAGCCGCCCGATCGAAGACCTGGCCCAAGCGCCGCAGGAAGCGAGGGACCGGGTCATGGTCCTGCTGATCCGTCTGGTTCTGGACGAGTTGTTCACCTTCAACCTGATGCAGACCGACCCGAACTTTGCCAATTACCGCTTCAATCCGAAGACCTCGCAGATCGTCCTGCTGGATTTCGGCGCGACGCGGGCGTTCGACCAAGGCATCGCTGCAAGATACCGCGCCCTTATGACCGCGCAGGGTCGTCCGGCGGTTCGGCAGGCGGCGCTCGACATCGGCTATTTTGCGGCAGACAATCCGGCCACACTTCAGGACGCGCTTCTCGACATGATGGATGTTGTCCTGACGCCGCTGCGCCTGCAGGCACCTTTCGATTTTGCCACGACGGATTTGCCCCAAAGGATGCGTGACATGGGGTTCTCGATCGGAATGGAGCGCGAGTTCGCCCATGTTCCGCCGATGGATGTGTTGTTCCTGCACCGCAAGGCGGGCGGGCTTTTCCTATTGGGTCAGAAGTTGCGGGCGCGGATCAGCCTTGCCCCCTTGCTGGACATCCACGCGTGATGCTGGCCACGCGAAGCGAGGCGCTGCGACGGTTGGCTGCGTTCCAGCCCGAGATGGGCGATGCCTATGCCGCCCGACGCAACTACGATCTTGGTGTGCAGTCCACGGTGTCACGCCTGTCGCCCTGGCTGCGCCGCAGGCTGCTGACCGAGGCCGAGGTGATTGCCGCCGCCGTACAGGCCCATGGCGCACAGAACGCGGCCAAGTTCATCGACGAGGTGGTCTGGCGCAGCTATTTCAAGGGTTGGCTGGAACTGCGCCCCGCGATCTGGCGCGACTATGTGGAGGGCATCGCCGGCGATCATGCCAACCTTGACGCGGGCCAGCGCCAGCGGATGGCGGATCTGCTGCGCGGGGAAAGTGGCATTGCCTGCTTGGACGCTTGGGTGGAGGACCTGACCACCACCGGCTATCTGCACAACCATGCGCGGATGTGGTTCGCCTCGATCTGGGTGTTTGCGCTGGGTTTGCCGTGGCGGCTGGGGGCGGATTTCTTTCTGCGCCATCTGCTTGATGGGGATCCGGCTTCCAATACCCTCGGGTGGCGTTGGGTCGCCGGGTTGCATACACCGGGCAAGACCTATCACGCCGAGGCTGGCAATATCGCGGCTTTCACCAAGGGACGCCAGTTTCCGGATGCGGCGCAGATTGCGCGGCGTTACGGCGCGCCTGTGGAACCGATGGGTCTGCCAGCGCCCTTGCCCTTGCGCCGCCCCATCGCACCCGATTCCAGATGGCCGAGCCTGCTTCTGATCACCGAGGAAGACGGCTGCCCGCAGGATTTCGATCTTGCCGCGCTGGACATCCGGGGCCGTCTGGCGCTGACAGCAAGCCATCTGCGCTCGCCCGATGGCGTGTCGCGTCACGTGGCGCAGTTCGAGACGGCGGGCTTGGTCGATACTCTGGCCCGATTGGGCAGCGCCACCTCCGCCATTTGTCCGGCAACCGATCCCGCTATCCTGATCGCCCATGCCAGCGCTGTGGGTGCCCGGCAGATTGTGACGCCCTATGTGCCGACCGGGCCCTTGCGCGATTGGCTGGAGGATGTAGCGCCGCATCTGGAGGCGGCGGGCCTGACGCTGGCGGAATGGCGCAGGCCGTGGGATGAGATGATCTGGCCGGACTGCGGTGCGGGCTTCTTCAAGGTCAAGGCGCAGATCCCGCGCTATCTTGCGGCTTCAGGCGTTCTGCAGCCCTCAGACAGGAAAGTCACATCATGACCGCGCCATCGCCGACCTGCGCCGTCTTCTACGACGGGTCTTGCCCGCTGTGTTCGGCCGAAATCGGGCTGTACCGGCGTCAGGATGCCGATGCCGGCCTGACGCTGATCGACATATCGCAAGAGGCCCAAGCCCTGCCGGACGGGCTGAGCCAAGCGGCCGCGATGGCCCGGTTTCATGTGATGACATCGGACGGGCGCGTTCTGTCGGGTGCCGCCGCCTTTGTCGAGGTCTGGCGGACCCTGCCCGGCTGGCGCTGGCTGGCCCGTCTGTCGGACCGCCCCGCCATACTTTGGCTGCTGGAGCGGACCTATCGCGGGTTCTTGCCGATCCGACCCGTCTTGTCATGGGCCTTCGGCAAGCTTTCCCTCCGGCGCTAAACCTCGGCCCCCGCGGCCAGCCGGTCCAGCAAGGTCTCAGCTTCTGCCAGAACCGTGGCGCAGTGGTCCGGGTCCATCTTGTCCCAAGTGCGGTACATCTGTGCCATCCTTGGGTTGGCGGCAAAACGGGGCCGGTGGCGGTCCAGAAAATGCCAATAGAGCAGATTGAACGGGCAGGCCTTTGGCCCGGTACGGTCTTTCACCCGGTAGTGGCAACTGCCGCAGTAATCCGACATCCGGTCGATATAGGCGCCTGACGAGACATAGGGTTTGGACGCCAGCAGCCCGCCGTCGGCAAACTGGCTCATCCCGAGGGTATTGGGCGCCTCGACCCACTCGAACGCGTCGATATAGACGGCCAGATACCAGTCATGCACGGCTGCAGGGTTCACCCCCGCCAGAAGGGCAAAGTTGCCGGTCACCATCAGGCGCTGGATGTGGTGGGCATAGGCCAGATCGCGGGTCTGTGCGACGGCTTTGGACAGGCAATTCATCTTCGACGACGCACCCCAATAGGCGGCGGGCAGGGGTGCGGCATGGTTCAGGGCGTTGCCCGTCAGATAGGCGGGGCCGGTCAGGGCCCAGATGCCCCGCACATATTCGCGCCAGCCGATGATTTGGCGAATGAAACCCTCCACGGCCGCCAAGGGTGCGGCCCCGGACCTATAGGCCGCCTCGGCGCGCTGGCACACTTCCAGCGGCGACAGAAGTCCAAGGTTAAGGCACGGCGACAACAGCGAGTGGCTGAGGAAGGGGTCGCCTTCCAGCATCGCATCCTGTTCATCGCCAAAGCGGGGCAAGCTGTGCGTGACGAAATGATCCAGCGCCTGCAGGGCCTGCGTGCGGTCGGTGGGCCAGTGAAACGGGCGCAGACGGCCGAAATGACCGGGGAAGCGGGTGGCGACGACCTGCAGCACGGCCTCGGTCTCGGCATCCGGCGTGAAGCGCAGGGGGGCCGGGCGCAGCAGGTCGGGGGCTGCGGGCTTGCGGTTGTCATGGTCGAAGTTCCATTGGCCTCCGGTCGGTTCTGCGCCGTCCATCAAAAGCCCGGTGCGGCGGCGCATGTCGCGATAGAACCATTCCATCCGCAGGGATTTGCGGCCCTCGGCCCAAGCGGTAAAGACCTCGGGCGGGCAGAGGAAGCGATCATCGGGCAGAAACCTTATCGGCAGGGGCATGTCCTGCAGCGCCTGCAACGGCCGCCAATCGCCGGGAGAGGTCACGATGATTTCGCTGGCCCCCGTCTCTGCCATCCGCCGCAGCACTTCGGCGGGCAGGCTTGGCCCGGTCTGCGGATCGTCCAGGGCGGAGTAGAGCACGCGGAACCCCTGCGCCCGCAACTGGGTGGCAAACTTGCGCATCGCTGTCAGCACAAGGGCTATTTTCTGGGGATGATGCGGAACGGCGGTGGCTTCCGCCATCACTTCGGCCATGACCACGACGTCAAGCGCCGGATCGGCTTGCCGCAGCGACGACAGATCGAGCGACAACTGGTCCCCCAGTACGAGAATAAGGCGCATATGTTGACCCTTCGGCTTCCTTCTACGATCTAGCGCGTGGGGACGGCTTTCACAGGCATTTTGGGGCCTTGCGGGGGCTTTGCGGCGCGGGCGGTTGCCGCGCGGCCTTGCGCCGCTAGATCTGATGAAAACGGGGGACAATCCTGCTCAACATCGTCTGGTTCAAACGCGATCTTCGGGTGCAGGATCACACCGCCCTTGCCAAGGCGGCGGTGGCGGGTCCTGTACTGCCGATTTATATTGCCGAGCCGGGATTGTGGGCCGAACCCGACGCCTCGGCCCGGCAGTGGGACTTTGCCGCCGAATGTCTGGCCGAGGTGCAGCGCGACCTTGCCGCCCTCGGCCAACCCCTGCGCATCTTTCAGGGCGAGGCGGTCCCGGTGCTGCAATTCCTCGCGCAGCGGCACAAGATCGCTGCGCTGTGGAGCCATGAGGAAACCGGCAACGGCTGGACCTTCGCCCGCGACAAGGCGGTGGCCGCATGGGCGCGGCAGGTGGGCATTGCGTGGCACGAGATGCGGCAGACCGGCGTGGTGCGGCGGTTGCCGTCACGCGATGGCTGGGCCAAGGCCTGGGACGCCGAGATGGCGCGCCCGATCACGCCGGTCCCCGCTGGGCTGAGGGGAGAGGGTGCTGAGGGACCTACGCGAATCCCCTTGGCTGCCGATCTTGGCCTGCGCGCCGATCCCTGCCCCATGCGTCAACCCGGCGGGCGGTCCCCGGCCGTTCGGACGCTGGACAGCTTTCTTGGCCATCGTGGTCGCGACTACCGCTTCCAGATGTCCAGTCCGGTGACGGCCTTTGACGCAAGCTCGCGCCTGTCGCCACATCTGGCATGGGGCACCCTGTCGCTGCGCGAGGTGGCCCATGCCACGTGGCAGCGCCTCCGCTGTCTGGAGGATGGGCCAGAGGCGAAAAGCTGGCGCGGTTCGCTGATCTCGTTTTCAGGTCGGCAGCACTGGCATTGCCACTTCATGCAAAAGCTGGAAGACGCCCCGAGGCTGGAGTTTGAAAACCTGCACCGCGCCTATGACGGCCTGCGCCCCGAGGTCGCCGATCCGGCACGGCTGGCGGCGTTTTGCACCGGGACCACAGGCTTTCCCTTTGTTGATGCCTGCTTGCGGGCGCTGGATGCGCATGGCTGGCTGAATTTCCGGATGCGGGCGATGCTGATGTCCTTTGCCAGCTACCATCTGTGGCTGCCGTGGCGCGCCTCGGGCCTGCATCTGGCACGGCGGTTTGTCGATTACGAGCCGGGCATCCACTGGCCGCAGGTGCAGATGCAATCGGGGACCACCGGCATCAACACGATGCGGGTCTATAATCCGGTCAAGCAGGGCCATGATCAGGATCCGTCGGGCCTGTTCGTGCGTCGCTTTCTGCCTGAACTGGCGCAGGTGCCCGACGCTTTTATCCACGAGCCCTGGAGATGGGAGGGGGCCGGAGGCTTGCCCTACCCGGACCCGATCGTCGACCATCTTGCAGCGGCGGAGGCTGCGCGCCGGGCGCTGTCCGCGCTGCGCAAGACGCCCGAGCACCACGCGCAAGCTGACGAGATTGCCCGGACGCACGGCAGTCGCAGGGCGGGCCTACCGATGACCGGACGCAAGCGGCTTGCTGCGGCCAAGCGGAAGGCCGGCGGCGGGGCCGACGGACAACTGTCTTTCAATCTGTAATCGTGACGGACAATTCATGGCCAAGATGATCAAGAAAACCGATCTGCCGCAGAAGATATGCCTCACCTGCGGCAGACCCTTTCTTTGGCGCAAGAAGTGGGAGAGGGACTGGGCCTTCGTGAAGTACTGCTCGGACAAGTGCCGGGAGGGCAAGCAGGGCTGAATCAGGTGCAGCGATCGATTCAGGCCCAAGAGTTCCCGCACTCTGCGCTCAAAGGGTCCTTTCGCTCGAAAGTCGGCCGGTCCGCCGCCTTGAAACTGAAAATGGCCGTGAGAGTTTGACGACCGCACCCAATTCAAATTGGGCCGATTGCTCAGGCGGCGGATGGCGGCCCAGAACATGCGCAAGAAGTCCGCAGCCCACGGGCGGCGACGTCCTTCGCCGGTCTGGCGGTTCTGGTCCAAGACCGCCTGCGGGGCTGCGTCAATCGACGCCTGCCTGTGTATCAAAGGTGATCTCGCTGCGCAGGATCATGGCCTGCGCGCTTAAACTGTCGACGACCAGGGCCATATCGGCGTGGCGGGCACCCTCGCTCCACGGTTTCTCGGCATCCTCGGGGCAGGGGCCGTTCAACGGAACATAGGCCTCGACGGCGTCGATGGCATCGTTGACCGTGTCCAGAGCTTCGGTCAGGAACTTGGTGATGGCAAGTTCTGCCGCGATGGCCGTGCTGGTGCCATTGGTCTGGTCTGCAAGTTCGGCATCATGCATGGCCTTCACCAGGTCATCGCGCTTGGAGGCATAGCCTTTGCCTTTCCACAGCGCGTCGATGCCCGTGATGGCTTCGTCGATCGTGGTGGTGCGGGTCGATGCTTCGGCCAAGGGTGGGACGGCCTTGGTCAGGGCGGCGGCCTTGAACTTGAACCAGACCTCAAGCTCCAGCTTGGGGATCGACGGATGCCAGTCCTTGACCACGGGAATCCGGCGCATGACCAGCGGATCGTCGCTGTAGGCGCCGAGGAAATAGGCCACGACGCGCTGGCAGACGTCATTCTCATCGGCCAGAAGTTCCGGCGTCAGGCCACAATTGCGCGCGACTTCTGCGGCGATCGGGTCTGAATCCTTAACGATGCCGTAAGCCAGCACGCATTTCGACAGGGTCGAGTTCCAGCGCATCGCCTTGCGGGCCAGTTTGCGGTCGCCCGCCCCTTCGGCAGAGCGCGCCTTCTTGTAGAGCTTCCAGCCCTTGGCGATCTCGACCTCTTTCTGCATCTTGTAGCCGAAATCGCTGAGCGCACGGGCCATGGTGTTGCCGACCGAGATGCCGGTGGCGACGCCGGTGATATCGCCCAGCTTCAGGCTTTCCGCCGTGACGCCGACCACCGAGAAGACCACGTTGATCGCCTTCTGGCTGACCTGAATCTGCGCATTGGCCAGACGGCTGCTGATCGCCGGGCCATAGACCGAGTCATTGCCCAAGGTCAGCGCCATGTTCTTTTGCCAGAGGTTCAGTTCCTTGCTCTTCTTGATCAGCCAAGCCACGTCCGACACAAGCTGGCGGATCGCCACGGCCAGCCCGGCGGCGGGCAGGAAACTGACCAGCAGGCCCACGCCGCCCGAGGTGATGGCGTCCAGCGCCGCCCATTTTGCCTTGGTGGATTCGGATTCCGCGATCAGCGCGTCCATTGCCGCCTTAGCTTCGGTGTTCTTCGAGGTCGCCTCGACATTCGCCGTCGCGGCCGAGGCGAGGCTGATCAGCTTCTGAATCTCGGCTTGCTTGACCGAGTTTTCTTCGACGATGTCCTCGATCAGCGCCTTCTTCTTGGCAGGGTCCTTGCCGATTTCCTCGGACAGGGATTTCAGCTCGGCCTTGGTCTTGGCGGCGTTGCGCGCATTGGCTTCCGCCGCGATCTTGCGGCCCAGTTCTTCTTCCGAAGGCACCTCGCCGGGGAAACCCTTGAGCAGGGCGTTCATCGACTGCGTGGTCTTGGCCATCGATTGCAGAGCCGAGACATCGCCCTTTTCGCGCAGCTCTTTCTCTTTCTGGGTTTCGACAAACTGATCGCCGCCGGTCTGGCCCTTGGGCACATCCTCGCGCACCCCATCCGAGGCCACGACATAAGTGCCCGCCATCACCGGGCCGATCACGTTCAACCCGCAGGACGCCGCCAGCGCACCGTAGTCCGGATCGCGCCCTTCCTTCTTGGCGCGGTAAAGCATGTTGGCGATCTCGCCGATATTGGCCGCGCTGGAGATGGCGGTGGAGATGTAAGCGCCGGTCTTGCCCCATTCGCCGCCCGTACCTTCGGACAGTACGGTGCCCTGATCATTCTTGACCGTGGGCTTGTCAAACGCGGCAAAGGCGCCGCCCACGGCTTCGCCCAAAGAGACGACCATCGCCTTGATGAACGTCGGCCGGTCGTTTTCCGGGGCCTCAAGCGCCTCTTTGAAGCGGAAGATCAGCTTGGAGCCCGCAAGGCCATAGCTGACAAGGGACTGGACCATCTTGGTCATCCCGGCCGCCTGATCCTTGTCCTGCTGCTTGGCGGTCTTGTCGGCAGCGACCAGCGAGCCATAGGTGCCGATGCCGGCAATTGCGGTGTTGGCGATGGCGGTCACGGCGGATTCTGCGATTTTCCAGCCCTTGGTGTCGCTTTCCTTGTCCAGCGACTTGCTGGTCACGTCGAAGACGCCCGAGACGAAGGCGGCGGCAAGGGTGGCTGCGCCCTGATCAAAGACGGCCTCCTTGGCGGACTGGCTCATGTCCTTGAGGTGCTCAAGACGCAACTGTTCGGGCGAGCCTTGCGGGAACGGCACCTTCTTGTTGGCGGAATCCAGATTGGCTAGGTCGCGCTTGTCGTCGACGCTCATCGAGGCGCCGTCGAATTCCGCAATCTTGATCGCCGAGGCGGCCATGGACCCGGCCATCTGCACGAAATCTCCGGCGATGCGCAGGGCCCGCTGGGCCTTTTCGTGCTTGGAGGTCTTTTTGGAATATTCCTTCAGGCGTTCTTCGTAGACCTCGGCGGCGCCTGCGAAAACCTGCGCCTCCTGACTGTATTTGTCGGCCACGGCGTTCGACGGCAGGATGTCGGCCTTGACCAGCGGCGACCAGAGTTCGCGTTCGATGTCGCGGGCGGTGAACAGGGGCTTGCCGGTGGAATCGACAGCATTCTCCATCTTGGTCTGAAGTTCGATCAGCTTCGTGTGCATGTCGATCGCCTTTTTCGCGGCTTTTTCATCGACCTGATAGCCATTGACCAGATCGTGCTTGGTATCGACCTCTGTGTCGCGGATCATGCGATCCTTCTTGTCCTTGGCGCCGGATTTGCCCTTGCTGTCGCGCACCTTGCCGTCGTCGCCGGGCTTGGCGTTGGCCTCGCTCCAGTTCATCGTCTTGGTCTTCTTCTTGGATTCACCCCAGAAGATCGATTTCTGCTCGGTCGTCCAGGTCACCTGAAAGGCTTGCGCCTCCTTCAACTCGTCGCGCAGCTTGTCGAGTTCCGCGTTGATCTCGGTCAGCTTCGTTTCGCGTTCAGCCTGTTTGGCATTGTCCGCGTTGAACCCCGCCAGAAGCTTGGCCGCCGCCGTTTCGGCGTCATCGTCATCCAGCGCCTTGAGCGGGTCATCCGGCAAGGGCAACGCCACGGCATTCAGCCATTTGACCTGATCGGGGGTGAATGTGGTCATGTCGGCACCTTTTGTCGGGGGTGTTTCACTTGAGGAGGGTCAGAAGCTTGACCTGCAGGCGGTCAAGGGCCGCAAGGGCGGTGTCAAGCGACGTGTCGGCGACGAAGGTCTGCGTCGCAAAGTGCTTGATGGCGGCACTGGTGCGCAGGCGGCCGTTGATCAGCCGCACATCGGCCAAGGCACTTTCGCGCAACTCGCGGGTTTCGGCGGACAGCGAGGTGTCGCGCACCAGAAGCTTGCAAGTCGAGCGCAGACTGGCAATCGCCTTGTCGGGCACCGCATCCCTGACCAGTTTGACGTAGCCTGAAAAGCGGCCGAGGTCGTATTTCTTGGCCGCGTCGTCATCGGCGGACCGCACCTTGGCCTCAAACCCGTCGACAAAACGGGCGAAGGTGGTCAGTTGATCGCAAACAAGGTTGGCGGCCTTGTCGATCGGATCGGCCTTGAAGGTTTCCAGTTCATCGGCCACCTTTTCAATCGCATCGGCGGTGTCGCTGATCCGTTCCAGTTCTTTCAGGGCGGCCACATAGTCCGGCGCGGTCTTCTGTTCGGTCGCCAGTGCATCCAGTTCCATGATGGCGAGGTCGATGTCAGAAGCGTCAAGCTTCAGCTTGCCAATGGTTTCCTTGATCTTGGCAAGGCGCTTTTCGAGGACCGGATGGTCCTTCTTCCACTGGACCTTGGCCTTTTCGTCGAGCTCATGGGCTTCCTGCCCCTTCACGGCGTCCTTGCGGAACTCGACCCATTGGTTGATCTCGTCCTTGGTCATCTTGTCACGGCCGACGGTCATCCGCCTTTCGACGATCGGACGCTGTTCGTTCAGTTTCTTCTGGATTTCGTCGAGTTTGACAGAAGCGTTGGTCAACCCGGCCTTGTCGCTTTTCTCGGCCTCGCCATGGGCCTCGGCCAAATCCTTGGTCAACTGGCCCCAGTAGCCAACCAGCGGCACATTGTCGAAAGAGTAGTTGCCCTTTTTGATCAACTTTCCCAGCGACTCGAGGCTTTTCGTCAGCCGGGTCTCTTCCTTGTCGAACGTTTCGCGCGCGGTCTTGAGTTCCTTGGCTTCGACGAGGATGTCTTCCGCCTTCTTTGTCAGTTCCTTCAGCTTTTCGGTGTTCGTCTTGGGCGCCTGCTTCTTGTAGTCCTTGTCGAAAGCATCGGTGGCGATCTTCAGTTCTGACCGCCGCTCCAGCAGATAGGGGCGGTAGCGCTTTTCAAGCTTGGTGAAGATGTCCCGGATCGCCTTGATGCCGTCGATGATCGTCTGGTAGTTTTTCGAATTGTCCTTGATATCGGTCTCGAATTTCTCGATCTCGTCCAGATAGGTCGCGGCGCGCTTGAAGGCTTCGACCGAGTTGGTTTCCAGCATCAACTCGCCCATCTTGACCCGCATGGCGATTTCATCCAGCGCCTCGCGCGGGATGTTGGAGTCTTTCTTCACGTCCTTAGGAGCCTGTGACTTGGCGTCGGTCTGGGTCTTGCGGCTGCCATCGCGGTTATGCTTGTAAAGCGTCTCGACATTTTCCTTGATGCTGGCGAGTTTCTGGCGGATTTCATCCGGATCGACATTCTCCTGAACCAGGAGATCGTCACGGGTGACCGTGACAAGATCGCGCAGCACGTCGATCTGGCTTTCGACAAATGCGGTCTCGGTCTCGATGCTCGCGCTCTGGTTGCGCACCAGCCACACCAGTTCCGCCTCCTCGGCCTTCTCGTCATTGCCCAGAATGCGCAACTCTCCGGTCAGGCGGGCAAACTCGGTCAGCGCGGTCTTGTAGGGGCCGAGTTTCACCGCCTCTCCACCGCACTTTTCGGCAAGAGGGTCAAACGGCTTGACAAGGTCCTCCATCTTCAGACCCAGAAAGAGGTTTTTCTTGCCGATCTCGAACTGCCGGATGTTCAGATCCAGCTCGGATTGCAAGGCGTCGGCGGCATGCATCAGACCCGAGACGCGAATGGCGGCGATGGCCTGCTGCGCGCGGGCCACCGGACCTTCGATCTCGGGGTTGCGGTTGGGCCGGGCCTGCGCCAGCACAACGCCGCGTCGGGCATTGGCGAAATCGTCGAGCTTCTTCTTGGTGTCCTCCAGAAGCTTCTCGCCCGCTGCCGCATCATTGTTGTCGGCCAGAGTGTCGGCCTTTTGCAGCATGGTTTGCAGCAGGGTGTATTCCGGCGTGCTGATGCCGTTGTATTTCGTGGTTTCCTGCAGCGTAGGGTCGCGCAGGGTCACGGCAGTGTTGCGGACTTTGTCGACGGCCTGCGCCACCTCGGCGCGGCGCTTTTCATAGGCCGTGCGCGACAGATCGCCTATCGGGGTTTTCTTGGTGGAGTTCCGCTCGATCTCGTCCATCTCGCCGTGCAGGCCAAGGATGCCCTCGCGGATCGCGCCGTCCAGATCTTCCATCTGCTTGAGAAGCCTGGCCCGCTTCAGCGTCACCTCCACGGCGATATCGTGCCGGGCAGAGAGTTCCTTCTGCTTTTTCTGCGCGATCTTCAGATCGTTTTCGAGGCGAAACTTCTCAAGGTCGCGATGTTCGTCGCGGACTTTGCGGACAAGGTCGGTGACGACCATGTTCAACTCGCCCAGTTCCTTGCCCAGCTTGGATTCCGTGGCTTTGGATTGCTCGAGGAGCGACCCGAGTTCCTTCGTCGTCGAGCGGACGGCCCCGTCATTTCCACTGGGAACCACGATTGGATCCCAGTTCTTTTCCTTGTTGTATCTGGCGATCCAGTCCTTGAAGCGTTCGTCGTCCTTGGGCATGGTCGGTCACTCCGGCAAGTTGGGTCAGGCGGCGATGTTGCGGCGGATGGCTTTGACGGCGCGGTTGATCGGCGTGCGAACGTCGACCGGAATGCCGAAGACATTGTCTTCGACCAGAGCTACCAGGGCTGAGGTCGCAAGGTGGTTCTCAAGATCGGCCAGCGCCGTCGACACGGCTGCGGCCTTGGCGGTGCGGTCATCGGGAGCGGCCATGCGCAGGGCAAGGATATGCCCGCCAATCGCGGTCAGATTGCCGCCCAGAATGTCCATGATGCCATATTCGGCGATGCGCTGCAGGTTGGGGTCGTCGCTTTTGCCAAGCTCAGCCTTCAGCGCCGCCAAGGAGGCCTCGGCCGAACTGCGCGCCATGACCCAGAGGTCGGCGATGTCGGCGGAATCCTCGTCGAGATCGGTCAAGAGGGCGCTGACGTCGATCGCCTCGCCCTCCGGGATATCTGCGTCAAGCCAGGTTTCCAGGAAGGCCACCTGCGTCGGGGTCAGTTCAACGTTCGGCATGGCCTACCTCTGGCGGGATGAAGGATCGGATCGGGGTCACGGGGATCACGCCAAGATCTTGCCAAGCGCGCCCAACGAGCGGCGGGCGATGGCGGCGACGGCGACTTTGGCAAAGCCGTTGGCCTCGTCAACGTCGCGGAAGAACGGGGTTTCGATGGCTTGCATATAGCGATCCAGATGGCCCAGCGCCTCGTCGCGCAGGCTGCTGATGGCGTCGGGATCGGCCTTGGCGGCGACGTCCAGCGCATCGGACAGATCAGTGTCGAAGACATCCAGCCGGTCGGACAGGTCGGCGGCCTTGGCGGAAATCTCAGCCATGCGCGGGTCGGGCGAGAGGTGCTTGGCGATGGCGACCTGAAGCTTGGCCATTTCGGCCTGCATCGACTTGAAGGTCTCGCGCCACAGGCGCGCGGCCTTCGTAAGATCTTCGGGCTTGAAGGAGGCTTTGGGCTTGGCGGCCTGTGTCTCGGCCTTGGGCGGTTCCGGCGGGGGAGGTGCTGCGGGAATCTCTGCCTGAATGGGCACTTCGAGTGGTGGCGTTACCGGTATTTCGACGCGGGGCACCATCGCCTCGGATCGGACCGCGTCCTTCAGCAGGGGCATGATCTTATTGACGACCAGCATGGCGTCGTCAAACCGACCGGCTTTGGCGACGGCCAGCGCACCCTTCCACGCGGCCGCCACCTGCGGGGCCTTTTCAGCGCCGCCTTTGACATAGTCGTCCACACGGGGGCCGACCGCAGCCACGATCTTGTCCCAAGCCTCATTGCGCTGCGCCTCCCGCGCCGCGACGGTTTCCGAGGTCGGTGCGCCGGGAGCTGGCTGGCCAGGGTTTGGTGTCGTGGCTTGGTCTGCTGCCCGAACAGAGGCCTCTTGCGCCGGGGCGACTTGCTGGGGAGCCCCTGTGACGTCGTCCTCATCGGTATCCGTGGCCTTGCCGCTTGGGTCAAAGGCTTTGACCTTCAACGTGATCTTCTGCAAGGCAAACAGACCTTTGACCCTTTTGCACAAACCGGACGGCACATCATCGGCACAGCGCAGCGTGGCGATGCCCTCTTCGACGGTGATGGTGCCAAAGGTCGTCTTGTTGGTTTCTCCCGCCTTCTTGGCCGCCAGAACCAGACTTTTGGGTTCCTTGGTCTTGGAAAACAGGATCACTGTCGTTGCAGGCGTATTTCCCAGACAGACTGCGAAGCCGACCGGATTCTTCTTGGCGGCTTCAAGCTTGGGCTTGATATCAGAAAGGTCATCGGCACTCATCGGCATTGTTCAAATATCCCCAAGCAAGCAGTAACGGAATCGGCAATCGGACTTTCGTTCAATGTCAGCACGGACAGCGAAGGTCTGACAAGAGCGAACTGTCGGAGAGAGGTTCCGGAATTGAAGGCGTCCCGTCGACGCGTTCAATTTGACAGAGGCTCTGGCCGCATGGCAGGGACCAGAGACCCAACGCACCGGGTTTTTGGAAGACCGGATCAACGAAGTTCCGAGAGATGTTGGAGGCTCCGAGCACAGTGGCAAGCCGTTGCCTGGGTGCTGGTTCCTGATGCCAGACGCGAGGGGCGGCCGGGCCGGGCCAGACTTTTGCCCGATGACGATGCGGCTTCAGATGCTGCAATCAAAACGTGCAATCGACCCGATCAGATCGTGCTTTTGGGGTTTTATCCAAAGATAACGCGCCTATCCCTTTGAGTAATTGCTCGCTCCAAGAAGTCGGGTTAACGGCTGCTGTGATCACGCAAAAAGTGTTCATGAGGCTCGGCGATGTCTCTTCGCCTGTACCGAAATACTGGAAAGATCGAAGAAAATGAAGACGTCATCTCCAAGAGCCACAGATCATTTTGTCGCTTCTAATGCGCTGACAAAGCTGAATCTCTCGCTGTCTGGGCGTATGAAATCATACGATCGGGCAAGCGCGTTGCGCGTGCTGCTCATGGGGAGCGTTTGCGCGGTCGGTCTGGTCGCTGGGTTTTCGTCGCAGGCGCGGGCGGACCAGACCTGCAGCCCGACTGGTGATGTTTTGGCCTGCTCCGGCGATCTCTCGTTGGGTGTGCTGGTCGATCCGGTCTATTCGGGTTTGACGATTGCCGATGTGACCTCCGATGTCGGCTCTGTCGGCGGTGTCGTGGGGCTTCGCTTTGACAATGACGGCGCCATCACTGTGACCAGCAACACGGGTGATTTCGCCATTGTCGGACAAGGAACCGGGCTTGAAGCCGTGCATCTGTCCTCATTTGGGGGGGATTATGCTGTCTCGCTGACCCAAACCGGCAATGTGACGTCGGATGCCGGTAAGGCAGTTCTGGCAACAAGCTGAGGCGATGTTTCGGTCTCTGTGACGGGCGATGTCAGCGGCAAACAGAACGCCATCCAAGCGCAAAGCTTGACCTACGGCAGCGCTACGGTCGTTCAGACCGGCGACGTGATGTCCTATGAAGGATCGGCGATCTATGCGACCGCACCGGGCGCGGTGGATGTGACGGCCGACGGGTCATTGACGGCCAAGCAGGACGCGATCTATGCCAACAACTACGGCACCGTTCCGGCCGAGGACGTCAGTGTGACGACCAGCGGCGCGATCGTTTCGTGGGAAGGATCGGGCATCAATGCTTCCTCGGCCTACAATTCGGTCAAGGTCGACAGCACCTCGGCCATTACCGCCAAACAGGATGGCATCCACGCCAACAGTTCGGGCAATGCCAACGGCGGCTCGGTCACGGTCGAACAACATGGTGCTGTCACCACCAGCAACGGCGCCGGCATCTATGCTCTGTCGACCTATCACAGCGCCTCGGTCACCAGCACCGGAGACATCGCATCGGGCACCGATGGCATCTGGGCGAAAAGCACCGGAAGCGCCACGGATGCCAATGTCTCGGTCACCCAAACCGGCAAGGTAACCTCCAACACGGCGACCGGCATCAGTGCGGAATCGACCAACCGCGCTGTCGCGATCACCAGCAACGGCGATATTCAGGCCAAGACCGATGGCATCTACGCCCGCACCAACGGCACCGATGCCCTGACCAGCACGCTTGTCCTGCATCAGACCGGCGCCATCATGGCCTTCGACGGCTATGGCGTGAACGCACTTGCAGCCCATGAGTCCGTGGTTGTCACCGACAGCGGTGCCATTACGGCCAAGCAGTCAGGCATCCATGCCCGATCGACAGGCAGCAATTCCCAAGCCACCGTGTCCGTCACCCATGATGGTGGCTTGATCACCAGCTATGACTCCTACGGCATTGATGCCTCGTCTTCGGCGACCAATGTCACGGTGACAAACACAAGTGACATAACGTCCAAGCAGGATGGTATCCGCGCCACAATGACGGCCACCAATGCGCCCGGCTCATCCTCGACCGTGAACCAGACCGGCACAATCCTCAGCTACGACGGCTACGGCATCTATGCAACGGCAACCGAGGCCGGGGTTTCGATCACCAACCACGGGAACATTCAGGCCAAGATGGGCGGCCTTTATGGCTATGCGGCGGGTGCTGCGGACAATGCCACGGTCACGATCGACAACACGGGTGACATCAACACCTATGACGGCGCAGCCATATCGGCGGTTGCCACCAGCCAATCGGTCAGTGTCACGCAAAATGCAGGCAACCTCACCGGCGGCAGCTACGGGATTTATGCGGAATCCAAGACCAAAACGGCATCTGCCACGAACTGGGGCGTGATCCGCTTCATGAACAACACCGGCGTTTATCTGCGCGGTATCACCGGCACCACGGTCACAAACTACGGTGCAATCAACGGAGGCGATGATCAGTTGGCCATCGCCACGGAAGGCTATGGCGGTTCGGTTGTCGACAACTATGGCACGATCGAAGGCGCGGTCACGATTGATACCGGCTTCAGTTCGTTCAACAACCACTTGGATGCAGCCTATGGCGTCACGGACCTGGCTTTCAACCAAGGCGGTGTCCTGACCAACGACGGCAATCTGTCAGCCGGAAAGGATTCAAATTACTTTTTTGACATCCATGAGTCTCACGTCGGTGGTGATCTGGTCCAGTCAAAAACGGGTGTCCTTTGGATCGACGCCTCGGCCACCGCAGCGGACAAGTTCGTCGTGGCCGGCAATGTGTCACTTGATGGTGGGCTTCGGCTGCACTTCTCTGACTTCGGCGCGGCGCGGTCTATCGACGTTCTCAGTTCCTATTGGGTGGATGTCGGCAATCTCAAGCTGCTGAACCCTGCAGTCAATGCCACGATCCGCTACACTGATACCGATGTCATGCTGGACTACACCGGCCTCAACTTCGGGGCGAACCTGTTGACCGATACGACGCGGCCGATTGGTGACAGTCTGACCGCCGCCTACAACGCGGGAAGCCCGACGCTTGATCCGCTGTTCAACCGTTTGGCCTATATCGCTGATGACGCCGAGTATCAGGCCGCCCTTGATCAACTGACGCCTACCTTGGTTCTGTCGCAGGCGAGGCAGGCCCAGATCGGCGCCATCGGGTTTGCCGACTCGCTGATGAGTTGCCCGGCCGGGTCTGGCCTTGCCTTCTCGATCGGACAGGGGTCGTGCGTCTGGGGTCGTGGCGAGCGTGTCGACGTCTCGCAAGATAGCTACGGCGCGGTCACACCCTATGGTGCCAAGGATCTGAACCAGGAAATCGGCGGGCAATTTGCACTGAGCGAAAAGCTTTACCTCGGCCTGTCGCTCGGGTCGAACAACAGCAATCTGGACGCGGGCGCGTCTGGCAACAGCACTCAGTCCGGTACACAGGCTGGGGCCGCGCTGAAATATGTCGACGGCGCTTGGTTGTTCTCGGCGGCTCTGTCTGAGGGTCAGGGCAAGATCGACACCACGCGTAATGTGACCATCGGCGATTTCGCGGAAACGCTGAAAAGCCAACGCGATGTGAAGTCCCAGAACCTGCGTCTGCGTGCGGCCAATTCGATGGATCTGTCAGGCAACTTCTACCTCAAGTCGGTGCTTGATCTGAACGTAACGCGCGTTTCGACCAACGCCGCGACGGAAACTGGCGGCATCTCTGCCCTGAGCTATGCCGCCGGCTCAAACGTGATGTACTCGCTTGCGCCCACGCTGGAACTGGGGGCGAAGTTCGCCGAGGCCAATGGACTTGTGGTCAACCCGTTCATTCGGGTCGGCGCCTATGAACAGTTCGGCAAGTCGCAAGGCTTGAGCGGAGACTTCGCTCAGTCTGAGGCCACTGACGGCAGCTTCACGATCCGTTCCGCCGCAGCAACCCAACGCAACACAGTGGCTCTGGGGGTTAACCTGGTGAAGTCTGACCTTGGCAGCCTGAACCTGCTTTACAGCCGCCAAATTGGCGATGGCGCAGACCTCGGTGCGATCTCGCTGAAAGGAACGGTCCGGTTCTAAGCCTTTAGAGCCGGGATCAACGAAGATGACCCACTCCGGCAGCATTGCCGCGGCCGGAGTGGTTTTTTGTGGTTGGGGACACCCAAGTCAGGCTTGACCCAAGGGGGGCCTCGGTCACCTTGCGAAGGCGAAACCCGAAAATGATGAAGGCTCTGCAACGGCAAACGCCTGCCATGACCTCCTTGCAGGCTTATGATGCGCGCAAGGGGCCCAAGGTCTTTGTGAAGCGTGATCTGACAGTCGCCCCCAGCTTCTCCTTGCCTTCGCCTGCGGCCATCGAAACCTTCCCAATGCGGAAGACAGTCGGGATAAATTCGCGCAGTTTTGTCAAAGGCGGCCCAATTCTGCTGTTGATCTTGGTTTCTGTCGTCGCCTTCGGTCTGGTCGTTTATCTGGCGGTAATCGGCCAGACTGTTCATCGACCGCGCCTTATCGACACTCTGGCAATGGCCGGGCTTTGGTTCTGCAGCATTTGTTATTTGATCAACCGCTACGGGACTGCTCGGCGCACGCCTGTCGCGCAGTCTGCCCTCCATGACGCAGAACTGTCACGATCCGGGCAGCCGGCGCCCCATATCACGGTTTTGGTCCCTTCATACTGTGAAGAGCCCCGCGTCATTCGGATGACGGTGCTGTCTGCCGCGCTGGCGGTTTACCCCGCGCGCAACATCGTGGTGCTGGTCGATGACCCGGTCAAGGATTTGGCCTCGGTGGCGCAGAGCCTGAGAACGGTTGACAACGTACGCGCGGAACTCGCCGTACCTATGGCGCGCTTGAGGGCTGAACACCGTGCCTGGCTGCAGCGGCGTCATGGACACCTGATCGACCCCGCCGTCGAGGCGAAACGGTTGTCCCTAACCGTCCATTGGCTGGCGGACTGGCTTGATGATTTTGGCGGAAAGATGATCGAACAGGGGCAGCCAGCCTTTGCTCATATCGACCGCTTCTTTCTAAGTTCGATCATCGTGCCGCTGGTCCAATACTACCGGCACATGTCCGGGTCGGTTACGCCCCGGCCAACGACAGAGACATTGGATGCAGCCTATGCGCAGCTGTCCTCAGCCTTTTGCACCGACATCACGACCTTTCAGCGCAAGCAGTTCTCCAATCTGTCGCACGCTTCGAACAAAGCCATGAACCTCAACGCGTACATTTCCCTGATGGGAGGCTCTTTCAGGCGGCGTTCGCGGATGAAGCAGGCGTTTCTGCGGGCCGAAACGAGCGGGCGTCCCGATCTTGTCGTGCGTCGGCCCGATTATGTCCTGACGCTGGATGCCGATAGCCTGATCCGTCCGGAATATCTGCGGGACCTGTCCGCGATCCTGGAAAAGGACCAGAGCCTCGCCGTGGTCCAGACCCCTTATCTGAGCTTTCCCCAAAGCACGACGCCCGTGGAACGCTTTGCCGGAGCAACAACCGACATTCAGTATCTGGTCCATCAGGGCAGCAGTTTCTTCAAAGCCGGTTTTTGGGTGGGTGCCAATGCCTTGATCCGATTCAGCGCCTTCAAGGACATTGAAACAACCGAACCTGAGGGCGACAAGATTGTAACTGTCTTTATTCAAGACCGCACGGTGATTGAGGACACGGGATCTACGATTGACCTTCTGGCAAAGGGATGGGGCGTGCGGAGCCATTTCGCTCCCCTTGCCCACAGCGCCACTCCGGCTGATTTCGGCGCGCTGTGCATACAGCGCAAGCGATGGTGCAATGGCGGCATTCTGATATTGGGCGGGCTCCTGCGCGCCGTGGTGACGGCCCCGCGCGGCAGTTTCAGCCCAATTGGCATCATGCTGCGGATCTATTACCTGATGTCCCCGATGATCGGGAACATTTGTCTTTTTCTGCTCATGATCAACTCAAGACCTAACCTGCCCATCCTCTGCTGGATGGCGCTCGCGGTGCTCCCCTATTTCCTGATGTATGGGCTTGACTTGCGGCGGTTGGGTTATCGGTTCAGCGACCTCATACCTGTATCAGCCCTCAATCTTCTCTTGCTGCCAGTGGCTTTCGCAGGAATTGCGGAGAGCCTCGTGCAACTCGCGACCGGTCGCAAGACCAGCTTCGTGCGAACTCCCAAGGTAGAGGGACGCACCTGCGTGCCGGCGGTATATCTCCTGTTCTACGGGGTTATGGTCGTCTATATGGTCTGGTCCGGTCTTGACAGTGCGCTTTCGGGGAACGGCCTGGCGATGCTTAGCCCTGCTGTCAACGCGCTGCTACTGGTCTATGGCGTGGTCCGCTTCGTTGGTCTGGGCAATGCGGTCCGGGACTGTTCTGTCGTCCTGCGCAAAGGGTAACACTTGGTGCGGGCGGTTGGCCCGGTATGAGACGGCGCTTTCGGATTTGACGCCGATAGCCTCGCCTAGGAAAGTCAGGGGGGCATCCTTTGGCTTTGAGTGCCGCCATCCAGATGTCTTTTGGGCGCGCCTTGGCCTTGGGCTGGACCGACTTTGGCAGGGCTGCAGAGCATTTGCGGGTGTTGTGAACCGCAACTCGTGTAACGTCAGCGTCCAGGTTTCCACTTGATGGCTCTTGGACGGCGGATGGTCTGAGTTCGCTCAGGAGCGAGGCCATGCGCGTTCAAGTATGGCCGCAAGGTTATCGTGGGACAGGGGGAGCATCGGCAACATGGCCCATCCCCTTCCGCAGATGGACGCAGCACGCTCGTCGCGCTTCATTATTGGTCTTTTCGGGCTGTACAGGTGCGCTATTCTATTCCATCGTGGCACGTCTGCGAGGCAGCCTTCGGCTGAACCTCGGGTTCGCGTCGCACCTTTCGATAGTATGGCGGGGAGCGTCATCTTGCGCCTGTCAAGCGGCATAAAGACAGAACCACCTCAGGCTTGGGGCTTGAGTGAATTGGTTCACGGAAGAATATATCATCATCGCTGCAACGTGTTGACGGTCTCTGGTCGCCAATGCGGGCACAAGGGGGGACTATGACACAGGCACAATATCAGGTTGACGACGAGCGATTTCTGTTTCTGACGGTGGGGTCATCGCGTCTGGAAAGGCTGTATGGCGGCTGTCGTTGGGCCGAGGGACCCGTCTGGTTCAACGATCTGGGTTGCCTTTTGTGGAGCGACATTCCCAACGAGCGTATCCTGCGCTATTCCGTCAATTCATTGGAAGGCCACGGTGTGTCGGTCTTCCGGAGCCAGTCCAACTTCGCCAATGGTCACACCCGTGACAGGCAGGGTCGACTGGTGTCTTGCGAACACGGCTCGCGGCGTGTGACCCGGACCGAGGTCGATGGCTCCGTTACCGTGCTGGCTGACACGTTTGCGGGCAAGCGGCTGAACTCGCCCAATGACGTGGTGGTGCATTCGGATGGCTCAATCTGGTTCACTGACCCGACCTACGGTATCATGTCGGACTATGAAGGCTACCGCGCCACGCCGGTCCAGCCGGTGCGCGGCGTCTACCGGATCGACACTTCCGGCGAGATGACCTTGGTGGTTGATGACTTCGCCCAGCCGAATGGGCTTGTCTTTTCGCCCGATGAAACGAAACTCTATATCGCCGACAGCGCGTTCAGTCATGACCCTTCGGCACCGCGTCATATCCGCGTCTTTGACGTCGCAGGCGGTAAGTTGAGCAATGGCCGTGTCTTTGCCCACATCGACGCGGGCCTGCCGGACGGCATAAGGATCGACGTCGATGGCAATATCTGGTCGAGCGCCGGGGACGGCGTGCATTGCTTTGCCCCTGACGGTACCCGCCTGGGCAAGATTTTCGTGCCCGAAACAGTGGCAAATCTGACCTTTGGCGGACCCAAGCGCAATCGTCTCTTTATTGCGGCGACCTCGTCGCTGTTTTCCATCTACGTCGCAGCGACGGGGGCCCAAATACCATAAGGCGCGGCGAAACGCCTTGAGAGAGATGGGACGGCCCTGCGTGACAGGGTCGTCACCGATTTCAGCTTTATCGAGGGGGCCCAGCAAGGACATTTACAGCGGCTCATGTCATGGCCAGCCCATTCCGAATGCCTAGGCTCGGCCTTGAAGGGGCGAACCGAGTGGAGCCCAAAACAACGCACGCCACCCAGTCGGTGCTCCGGCGCAACATCCCCGCGCCAAGTTTGGCTTTCAGGTCTTCTGCCGTTTCTGCTCGACGCTGGTATCACCAACGAACCAGTCGCGGGCGTCGATCTCCTCAAACACCACCCAGACATCGTTCTTCGAAATGCCTGCGGTCTCGGCGATGGCCGTGACGATCTTGTCGGCCATAGCGGTTTTCTTTCCGACCGGATCGGCGGAGATGACTTCCTTGACGATGCGAATGTTGACAAATGGCATGGCTTGGCCTTCCTGAGGTTCAGCGTCCGGTCTTGTGCCCACCGGCCGCAGTGATGACGCCGACAATGATCAGTCCGGTCAGAAGCAGGCGAAGACCGGCGCTGACACCGAAGGTATTGAGCATCGTAAGCAGCAGAACCAGGAAAAGCGATGCCCCCCAGATGCCGGGCACGTTCGCCTTGCCGCCTGCCACAGAGGTGCCGCCGATCACCACGACGGCGATGGAGCTCAGCAGATATTCATTGCCGATATCGACACTGGCACCCCTGAAATAACCCGCCAGCAGCGCTCCGTTGATACCACCCAGTGCCCCAGACAGCGTGTAGGTCAGCAGCCTTACCCGCTCCACCGGTATGCCTGCCAGTTTCGCTGCGCGGAGGTTCTGCCCGATCGCAAGCACCGAGCGCCCGTAGACCATACGCTGCAAGGCAACCCAGGCGACCATCGCCAAGGCCACGCCAAACAGGGCAAGTATCGGGAAGCCGAGGATCTGCACATTGGCAAAATCGGCGAAGCCTTGCGGCGGTTTGATCTGCAAGCCGCGCCCGTAATGGATATCGGTCGACAGAATGATGAAGCTGGACGACAGCGTGGCAATGATGGGCGGGATCCGCAGCACGCGGATCAGCGCGTAGTTGACAAGGCCGATCACGGCTCCACAAGCCAGCGCCGCGACAAGGCCTGCGACAATCATGTTGTCATCGCCATTCATTGTTTTCATGGCCACGGCACTCGCCAGACCGATGTTGGCAGGCAAGGACAAATCGACGTTCCCCGGCCCAAGGGTGATGACGAACATCTGCCCCAAGCCCACGATCACCGTGAAGACGGCCAACGACAGGGCTGCCGTGATCATGCCTCCGGCGCCATGGCCACCGGTGAAGGTGATGGCCGCCAGCCAGACCACCAAAGCGCCGATGAAAGACCAAATCCAGGGCGTCGCCAGGAGGTTGCGGAACAGCTGCATGGTCAGGCTCCTTTCCGGCTGATCAGGGCGCGCGCCGCCAAGACCGTGATCAGGATCACGCCATTGGCTGCCACCTGCCAATCGGGCGGGATATGCATGAAAGTCAGAAGTGGAGAGGCTGCCAGCGCCAGCGTCAGCGCCCCGATCACGGCACCAATCGGCGATATGCGTCCCCCTACGAACTCTCCCCCGCCCAGAATGACGCCCGCGATCGACAACAGGGTGTACCCATTGCCGATGTTGGCATCGGCCGAGGTGGTGATGCCAATCAGCGCCATGCCGGAAATCACGCCGAAAGTACCGGTCAGTGCGAACATCACGACCTTGGTCTTCAGCAAGGACCATCCCGCCCGCCCGATGGCCTGCGGGTTGCCGCCCGCGCCGCGCAAGACGGTGCCGTAAGCACTGCGCATCAGGCCAAAGTGGACAACCAAGCCGATCGCGATCGCCGCAAGGATGGGAAAGGGAACGAAGGGCGTCTGAAACCCCATGAAGCCCTTCAGCCAGTCCGGGGCCGCTCCGCCGGGCTTGGGCAGCAGCAAGATCGCCAGCCCCTGCCAGACAAAGCTCATCCCCAATGTGACGACGATCGAGGGGAGATTGCGCAGATGGATCAACGCCCCAAGACCGGCATAGACCGCGATCGATGCCAGAAGGACCAGAACCCCCATGACAGGGGCGTCGTGCAGCCAGGTGGCCGTGACACAGCCGACAAAGCCGACGAATGTGCCGATCGACAGATCCAACTCGTTGATCGTGATCACGAACAGCTGCGCGACGGTGGCCAGAGCGATCGGAATCGCGAGGTTGAGCATCAGGTTGAAGCCGAAATAGCTAATCGCCCGGGGATTGAGCCAGGCAATGGCGATGAGGATCAGCGCCATCGACAGGGCGGGCAGGATGGTTCGCAGCAGCCGCCCCATGTTGCGCGATTTGCGGGATGGCGTTTGGGTGATGGTGGCCGCGTTCACGATATTGCCTCCGCAAAGGAGGAATGGATGATCTTTTCCTCGGTCAGTTCACTGTGGTCGAGTGCGGCCACGATGCGCCCGTTTCGAAAGACATAAACGCGGTCGCAGTTGTCCAACTCATCCGTTTCGGTCGTGTACCACAAGAAGGTACGACCGTTTTGTGCCTCGGTCCGGATCAGGTCGTAGACATCCAGTTTGGTGCCGATATCAACGCCGCGCATCGGGTCATCCATCAGGATGATCTGGGCGTCCGAGGCCAAGGCGCGCGCAAACAGCGCCTTTTGCTGATTGCCGCCGGACAGCGACAGGATGTTGTTGTCCAGATTGTCGGTGCGAATGCCGATCCGGTCGCGCCAGACGGACGCCAAGGCCGCCTCTTGGTCTGACGCGATAAAGAGGCCGCGCCGCAGTGTGTTCAGGGAACGCACGGAGATGTTCTTGGCAATCGACCAAAGCGGAAAGATGCCGTCGGTCTGCCGGTCGCCCGCCACCAGGGCCACGGCTCCGGCCACCTCAACCGTCTTGCCCTTCGTCCCGGCAGCTTCAAAGAGTTCCATCAGCATCCTGGTCTGGCCATGACCGGCCAAGCCCGCCAGCCCGATGATCTCTCCCCGCCGCGCCTGCAACCCGGTTGCGCCATGCGCTGCACCGGCCTGAACAGACACTACAATCGGTTGTGCTTCCGTAGCCTGCGCTGCCGTGCGGGACGTCTTGTCGTGCAATCGGGCACCGCCCATCGCTGCCACCAGACTGTCCCGCGTCAGCCCTGCCGAGGCCGCATCTGCCACGACCTTGCCATCGCGCATCACGATGACCCGGTCGCTCGTCTCCAGAATTTCGCCAAGGATATGCGAGATCAGGATGCAGCTGATCCCGGCAGATACCGCGCGCCGGACATGCGCCAGCAGCTGACGGGCGGTTTCGGCATCCAGCGAGGATGTCGGCTCGTCCAGGATGACAAGGTGCAAGGGGTCATCGGTAACGGTGAAAGCCCGCGCCACTTCGACCATCTGGCGCTGGCCGATGGCCAGATCGCCCACGATGTCCTGCGGGCTGATGCCGTGGCCGGGAAATATTTCATCCAGACTGGCGCGGATCAGGTTGGCTGCACGTCGCGCACCCCCCCACCCGTTCAGCGCACCATGGCTTACACGTGTATTTTCCGCCACGCTGAGATTGGGGCACAGCGACAGTTCCTGAAACACGCAGCGCACACCCAGGGCGCGTGCGCGCTGGATCGTCCATGCGGTCTGCACCGCATCGTCGATTGTGATCTGCCCGGTGTCCGGTGTTCCGGTTCCGGCCAGGATATTCATCAAGGTAGATTTGCCGGCCCCGTTGTGGCCGACAAGTCCGATGCATTCTCCGGAGTGGACTGCGAAATCCACCCCATCCAATGCACGGACGGCGCCAAAACTTTTCTTGACGCCGTCCAGTCTGGCAACGCTGCGCGCGGCTTCCTTCATGGTCGAATTCAACCAACGCTCACCGTTATTGAGGTCACTTCATGTTCGCCTTGATGGCAGCCAGCGACTCTTCCATCGTGTATTCGTGGCTGGCAACGCCGCCTGCGGCGATGTTGGGCAGTTCGGCTTCGAAGTCGTCTTGCGTGAAGGCAAGATAGGGCACCAGCAGGTCATGCGGGATGTCCGTGCGGCCATCCAGCACCTGCTGGGCGACCCAGAACGCCAGCGTCGAGACGCCCGGCGCGATCGAGGCTGACCACGTCGCGTAACCGTCCTTGGCCTTTTGCTCTTTCCACCACTGCAACTCGTCCTGACGGTTGCCCATGATGATGGTCGGACGCGGCTTGCCCGCGGCGGCGAAGGCCTGGGCTGCGCCGTAGCCGTCTCCGCCTTGGTCAACGATGCCAACGATATCGGGCAACGACGGCAGAACGGTCGCAACGGCTTTCTGGGCCGTGGTCTGGTCCCAATCGCCGGTGACCGAATTCACGATCTTGAACTCCGGATGGGCAGCGACGCCGTCCAGAATGCCCTGGTGGATGGCTTCATCGATCGAGGTGCCGGCGAGGCCGCGGATTTCCAGCAAGTTGCCGCCCTTCGGCTGGAACTTGGCCATTTCTTCCACTTCCTGCTTGCCCATTGCCTTGAAGTCGACAACGACGCGGTAAGCGCAGGGTTCGGTGACAATGCCGTCGAACGAGACGACGACGATGCCCGCATCGCAGGCCTGCTTGACCGCGCCGTTCAAAGCGTCGGGCGAGCCTGCGTTGATGACGATGCCGTTGTAGCCCTGCAGGATCAGGTTCTGGATCTGGGCGGCTTGCGTCGGAACTTCTTTGTCGGCAGTGGTGAACACGTCAGACGCGGCAACCACCTTGTCGGCGACGGCCTTCTCGGACACCAGACCATAGCTGGTCAGCATGGCTTGCCGCCACGAGTTGCCAGCATAGTTGTTCGAGAAGGCGATCTTCATGGACGACGTATCTGCAAGGCTGGCTGTCGAGGCAGCCGACATCAGCAAAGCAGCGATCACGAGCTTGTTGTTCATTCTTGAATTCCTCCCATTTTTGCACCGACTGGATTCCGCTTCTCTTGGCGGGCCGGATTGCCGACCCTTCTTCACACTAGCATGTTAGTTAGTCAATTCACATAAAGGATCATCAGGATTGGGGTCGGTGCCACTGAACCGCGCCGCGTTTGCCGAAGGCCGCAGTCCCCAGCCGGGTGGCGCATGATTTCACGATCTCATCGGTTGCCGTCGCGCGCGCCGACGTCGTCCCAAGGCCGGCACACCAGCAAGAAGCGCGCCGAGTTTCCCCGGCGCACATGTTCGATCAAGGTCGGCCGTCAAGGCTCCGGGATGAACTTTAGAACTTGGTGACCATGCTGACCGAGGCGCTGCCGTCGGAGGTGGATTGCCCGAAACGCTGGCCATAGGTGACGTCGATCGAGGTGTTCTGCGACAGTTGTCCGGTCAGGCCAACCTCGATGAGCGCGTAGTTGCCTTGCCCGTTGTCGATCAGGCTGTGGCCGCCCAACGTCGATCCGACGTAGTTGGTTGCCACCGAACTGTCTCCGGTCAGGCTGCGCCCAAGGCCGGCCCCGACAAAGCCGCGCAAGACCGCGCCATCTGCCATGGAAAACTTGACGTTGTCGCGCAGGCCGGCATAGACATCCGTCCGCCCGACCCCAAATGACGCCACGTCCAGATTGCCATTGCCGGCCCCGGTTTCGGTATAGCCATCAACCGCGATATGGCCGTAGCTGACGCCCGCATAGACGGCGAGACCGGTTCCGTCGGCCCCGAAGGTTTTCGACGCTTCCAGCTTGCCGCCAAGACCAAGTCCGCCAAACCGCGCATGAGCGGTCTCGGCACCCGCATCACGGGCATAGCTGAAGCTTTCGTTAGCCAGGAACAGGCTGCCGAACACCTGAACGCCACCCGCGGCATTCCATTTTGCATAGGACGACAGCGTGACGTTCTGGCTGCCCACCGACGAATAGGTGCCGTTGATGGCGCCATTGCCCTGTGACCGGCCCAAGGCAAGCCCACCGACCAGACCGCTGTCAAGCGAACGCTCCAAGCCGATGCCCATGACACTGCCGTCAAAGCCCAGCTTGCCCTCGTCAAAGCTCTGATTGCCGCTCAACAAGCCCCCGAACAGATAGGAGGTCGTCTCGCCATTGTCCGACAGCACCACCTTGCCGCCTTTCGAGTCGAGGGCCGCCGCCGTGGCCTTGGTGCTGTCCGTGCCGTTTGCGGCCAAGCCCTTGGCGTCAAGCAGCAGGGCCTTGCGGCGCAGCATGCCGTCGAAGGCGTCCTGCAGACCGAAGGACACCGCCGTCGGCGCCCCGGCTGCCGGAAGTTCCCCGCCTGTTGGCACATTCCAGTTGATCAGCGTCGCAATCTGGTCGACCGTCAGCCCGTCAAACACCGGGCTGTTGACGAAAAGCGGGCCTGCGGCCAAAGCCCGTGCCACATCCTGACCATAGAGAGTGCCATCGCTGTCGCTGTTCCGCCCGGCTTGCGCGTACAGGATATCGACATTCATGATCGACACGGTCTGGCCCGCCGCGACCGTGATGGGAAACAGCAAGTACGAGTTAAATTGGTGGAGGGCGAAGTGGGTGGCGGCCGTGTTAAGCGCGTAGTCGTTGTTGCCGTAGACGTGCAGGATCACGGGATCACGCAGCGCTTGGTAGACCCCCCCCCGCCCCCAAGGCGCCCTCTCCCGTTACCACGTAGCCAGCGCCCGTGCCGTGAACGGTGGTAGCTTGATCTGACGCCAGATTGCCACCGAAGGCGATGTTCGCCGTGATCTCGTTGCCCGTGGAGTTGGTGAACGAGTCAAACCAGCGCACGGAATTGGCCGGCAGGGCCGTCGCCACGGTGTAGTTTTCGGTCTGGCGGGTGGCGGTCAGACCATTGAAACTTGTCGCGTAGTTTGTAGAAGGCGAATTTGGGTCGAACGTCGACGGGTTCGACACACCGTAAATTGCCCCCCAAAAACTGTAAGCGTCACCCTGTGTGAAGTTTCCCGTGACGGCGCCTGCAATGCTAAGCGCGTGCACAAAGGCCGAGTCATAGCCTACCCCCACATAAGAATCCCCACGGCTGCCGCAGTAATCGCTCGGCAAAGGCCCTTGACACACGATTAAGGTCGCCGGCGGATCGTCGGCCCGCGCCGTGCCGAGCGACATCAGGGTTATCAGCGCCGTCGTCGAAGCGAGGCGCGCGTAAATCAGTCTGGACATTGGTTTTTCCTTCTCCCTGCACGATCGACACATCCCAGCGAATTCAGCCCGCCAAGCCTGTGCGTCGCGCGGAAGTCTCGTTTTTGGGGCACCGAACTCAAGCGGCCATCGGTTTTGCAAAGGTCTCCAAAGTGTCTCCCGGCCTTCGACCGGGCTTCGATCCCGCGCTTTGGATCGCGCAAGCCCGCCGGCGCCATTGGGCCGGGAACGTCGCGATGGCCCAGGCGATTGCCGTGCCGGTTCTTCTGGCCGATGCGGCAAACCGTGCGGCACAAGAGGTTGAGGCGCCGGTCGAGACGGAGCATGGCGATCTTGGTCACTCCATCAAGTTGCTCAAGAAGAGGCATGCCCTGAAACCGAACGACGCCGTCACCGCTTACAACATCCCCGGACCGCTTCTTTCGGGATTTGGGCAAGGCGTACAGGACCCGGATGCGTGCACGGACCAAAGCTGTCCCGCGCGTGACCCACAAGATGCTGGGCAACTGCCTTCACGTCGGTATGATCCACCTCTGTCTGCCCGACGCAATCATTCTGGACGTCCGACGGGATGCCATCGACAATTGCCTTGCAAGCCATGAGCGTCAGGTCCGCACGAGGCACGCGTTTACTTGTGATTTGCGGGCGCTTGCCGCGCACTATCGACGCCACGGGTCTGTCAAGGCGTCTTGGGACAAGGTTCTTCCGGCCCGCGTTGTCCGCATCCGGTACGAGGATCTTGTGGCGCGATCGGACGGCTCCATGCGCCGCCTTCTTGATGTGTGCGGTCTTCCTGGAACGACGACGGGACCGGGTTTTATGTAAGCACCTGCAGCGCGCGCACCACCAGCCTCGCTCAGGTCCGCCGCGCGATCAGCGCGGCATCGGTCGGTAAATGGCAGCCCTATGCCGCCCATCTTGGCCCGCTTATCAAGGCACTGGGGCCCTATGCAACCGATGGGAAGATGCCTTGGGCAAAACGATTTAGTTCAGAGACCCTGCCGCCGCAAATCGGCCCTCGACTGTTGGCAAGGCGTCCGCGGCAGCCAGTTCATGTCCTGCAACCGGACCGACCGCCTGAAGTGCGCACAGACCGAAATCTCTCGCGATAGCAATTCTTGTTGCGGCGGCCGATGATGTCAACCCGGGCCTGCCGCCCACATTGATCATCCCAGATTGCATTTTCGCCTGCCCCGTCGCAGGTCGCCGGGACCAGATTCACATCAAAAATCAGCGCCCGCACGAATCTGTTGACAGGCGGGACAGGCGCCCCATAAAACATTTGAGGTCTAACCTGTCAGACAGGTTTAGGGGATTTGATTGGAAAATGCTGGCACCAGCGGACTGGTCAGTGGCGCCATCGGAGCCATTTCGCGCCATATCCGCGAGAAGGAACTCATGCCGGGTGACAAGTTGCCATCCGAGGCCATCCTTTCCAAAGAACTGAATGTATCGCGGACCGTGGTGCGCGAAGCCTTCCGGTCCTTGGCCGCAATGCGTATCATTGAATTGGCAACGGGCAAGCGGGCGACTGTGGCGCAGATCGACCATGGGGCGATGTCGCTGATGATCGAACACGGCGTGCACACCGACCAGATCAATATCCAGCAAATCTATGATGTGCGCCGTACAATCGAGACGCGGATCGTCACCTTGGCCTCGATCCGGCGCAGCGATACCGAGGCAGCAGAGATCCTCGACTTGGCCGCTCAGATGCGGCGCAGCATGGATGATCCGGCGGCCTTGATGGAGCATGACCTGGCTTTTCATACGGCACTGGCCCGGGCGTCACGTAATCCTGTTTATTCGCTGCTGATTGGGGCATTTCAGGGTATCACCCGACAAACTTGGCCGATTGGCTGGAAAAGCAGGTCGACACAGGCCTCACGCGATCTGATGCTGGTGACCCATGTCGAGATCGCGCGCGCGGTGGCGGCAAGCGACCCGCAAAAAGCGGTAGCCGCCATGTCGCTGCATTTCGACGAAAGCGTGCGGGCGCTGCTGACGGCGGGGCTGTCATGAAGATCACCGCGCTTGAAACCATACGGGTGGCGGAACGGCCCAACCTGATCTGGCTGGAAGTTCACACGGATGAGGGGATCACCGGGCTGGGTGAGACGTTCTTTGGCGCTTCGGCGGTTGAAGCGCATATCCATGACTACATCGCCCCGCGCGTCATTGGCCGTGATCCTTTCGAGATCGACAAGCTGGCGGCGGACCTTGTGGGCTATCTGGGGTTCAGGTCCTCGGGCGTCGAGATGCGGGGCAATTCGGCCTTTGACATCGCGCTGTGGGACATATTCGGCAAGGCGCTGAACCAGCCGGTGGCGCAGATGCTGGGCGGCTTCACCCGGCGCGAAATCCGCACCTACAACACCTGCGCGGGCACGGAATACGTCAAGAAGACAACCGGGCAGGTCACCGCCAACTACGGCATTGGCGACAGCAACCAGTATGACGATCTGAACAGCTTCCTGAACTGCGCCGATGAGCTGGCGCTTTCGCTTTTGGAAGAGGGCATCACGGCGATGAAAATCTGGCCCTTCGACCGGGCCGCAGAGGCGGCGCGGGGGCAGTACATATCGGGTCCCGATCTTCGCAGTGCCTTGGAGCCGTTCGAGAAAATCCGCAAAGTGGTCGGCGACAAGATGGACATCATGGTCGAGTTCCATTCCATGTGGCAGCTATTGCCGGCGTTGCAGATCGCCAAGGCGCTGACGCCCTACCAGACCTTCTGGCACGAAGACCCGATCAAGATGGACAGTCTGGCAAGCCTGAAACGCTATGCCGAGGTGTCTCCCGCGCCGATTTCTGCATCCGAGACGCTGGCCACCCGCTGGGGCTTCCGTGACCTGCTGGAAACCGGTGTGGCGGGCGTGGTGATGCTGGACCTGTCATGGTGCGGCGGGCTGTCGGAGGCGCGCAAGATCGCCTCGATGGCCGAGGCCTGGCATCTGCCGATTGCCCCGCATGACTGCACCGGGCCGGTGGTGCTGTGCGCCAGCACGCACCTGTCGCTGAACGCGCCCAACGCACTGGTGCAGGAAAGCGTGCGCGCCTTTTACCGCACCTGGTACCGCGATCTCGTCACGGCCTTGCCCGAGGTAAAGGGCGGCATGATCACGGTTCCACCCGGACCGGGGCTTGGGATGGCGCTTCATCCCGACCTCGACCGGGTCTTCACGACGTCGCGAAGAACATCCGACGCAACAACGGTCTGACAAGACCATAACCGCTTCTGGGAGGAGCATCTGATGAAGAAACTTACGGGAATAGCTATGGCTGCCTTGTTGTCCACGGTTGCGACCGGGGCTTGGGCGCAGGACAAGCCGCTGGACATCGTGTTCACCGTCCACTCGGGCGCGTCCAACACCTTCTGGCAGGCTGTGCAGAAGGGTTATGAGGATGCTTGCGCCAAGATCGCGGCGACCTGCCAGATGGTCTACGTGCAGACCGATGGCTCGATCCCCGAGCAGGTCGCCAACATGGAGGCCGCACTGGCCCGCAAGCCGGATGCGCTGATCACCTCGATCGTCGACAACACCGCCTTTGACGACGTGATCAAGCGCGCCCGCGATGCGGGTGTGATCGTGATCGCTTCGAACGTGGACGATCTGGAAGGCGCTGCCGGCAATGCGCGTCAGGCCTTCATCGGGCAAGGCTTTGAACCGGCTGGCTACAATCTGGCCAAGGCGCAGTGGGAGAATATGCCCAAGGACGGCCCGATTCATGTGCTGGTCGGCATCTCTGGCCCCGGACAGAACTGGTCGGAAACCCGCGCCCTGGGTGTCACGAACTTCCTGGATGAGACGATCAAGGCCAACCCTGACCGCAAGATCACCTATGAGAAGATCGACTCGGGTACCGACCTTGCCGTGACCGCCGACCGCGTGGGCGCGTACCTGAACGCCCATCCCGAAACCAACGCCTATTTCGACACCGGCTTCTGGCATGCCGGCGTGGCGGGCGTGCTGAAGGACAAGGGCGTGCCCCCGGGCAAGGTTCTGCTGGCGGGCTTCGACCTTGTGCCGGTGGTGCTGGATGCGATGGATTCCGGCTACATTCAGGTGGAAGTCGACCAGCAACCCTACGAACAGGGCTTCATGCCGGTGATGGAGGTTTACCTCGCCAAGACCGTGGGCCTTGCCCCCGCAGACATCAACACCGGCAACGCGCTGGTCTATCCCAAGGACGTCGCCGCCGTGCGCGATCTTTCGGAAAAGGGCCTGCGCTGATCCTTTCAACCCAACCGGCGCGGGGGCACCCCTCGCGCCGGTCCTTTCATGACAAGGGGAACCCCGCCGGATGCGCCGTCTTGTAAAACTGTTCCTGCAGAAGCCAGAACTTGCAAGTTCGATCCTGTTGCTGCTTTTGGTGATCGCCTTCCAGATCCGTTCGAACGCCATCTTCTTGTCGGTGGATAACCTGCGGGGCATTCTTGGCCTGTTGCCGGAAACGGCGCTGGTGGCCGTGGGGGTCACATTGCTGATGATCTGCGGCGAGTTCGACCTGTCGGTCGGGTCGGTCTTTGCGCTGATGCCGATGACGATGGCGGTGCTGGTCGTGGGCGGCTGGCCCTTCTGGGCGGCGGTGGTCGTGGGATTGCTGCTGTGTGCGGCCATTGGGTTTCTGAACGGC
>CANGHD010000009.1 GCA_947453525.1 Paracoccaceae bacterium
ACGGCCGAGAGATACTCTCGGGCCAATCCGCCATGCGCTACGATGACGACTCCGATCACCCGCGACCTACCCCTGTTTCGCCACTGATCCCGTCCGGCGCCGGCGAAGTTCCGCGCCGTTCCAGTTCCCGATGACGTTTTGACACTTGCCAGCCCGCTTCCGCAAGGACTTTGGATAATTTTTCTGCAACTGCAACCGACCTGTGTTGCCCGCCGGTACAGCCGAAGCCGATGGTCAGGTGCGCTTTACCCTCCTGCAGTTGTGCCGGCAGCAGCAACAGGATCAGTTCCTGCAACCGAAGGAAGAACGGGGCGAACATCGGGTCTGATTCCACATGGGCGGCGACGGCCGGATCGCGGCCATCAAGATCGCGCAAGACAGGTACCCAATAAGGATTCGCCAGGAATCGGCAGTCGAACACCATGTCCACCCCACGCGGCAGACCGCGCTTGTAGCTGAAGCTTTGCACAGACACCGCAAGACGCGCGGCATGGCCCTGACCGAACCAGTCGACGATCTCGGCTTTCAGGTCATGCGGCGAGAGGTCAGATGTGTCGATCAGATGGTCGGCGCGCACCCGGATCGGGGCCAGCAGGTCAAGCTCGCGCTCCACCCCATCGGCGGCGGTGGCCGCTTCGGTCAGAGGATGGCGGCGCTTGGTCTGGCTGAAGCGGCTGACCAGAACGGCGGGCGCGCAGTCGAGGTACAGAACCTCCAGCGTGACGCGGGGGTCACGGGTCAGGGTGTCGATCAACTCGATCGCGGCGGCTGCGCTGAAGTCGCGGTTGCGCACGTCAAGGCCCAAGGCAATCGGGCGGTCCAGCGGCGGCCCGTCCAGCAAGCGCGGCACAAGGCTGAGTGGAAGATTGTCGATCACCTCGTAGCCCAGATCCTCCAGCGCGTGAAACGACGTCGACCGACCGGCGCCCGAAGGCCCCGTGACCAAAACCAGATGGTGCGAGGGGATGGTTTCGACGGTGTCAGTCATGCGTTGCAGGTTGGTCATTTAATCCGAGGCGGCAGGTCAGGCTTCCCGCGAGCCGTCTAGATAGCACAGAATGCTGGCAGGAAAATGGGTATGGCGGCTGCCAAGCACAAGGTCGCAGTCTATTCCGAGTAGGTTGACGCGGCGTCGCGGCGGCAAACGCTCGGATTCGGTCTGGTCCAGATCGATCACCAGCGAGATTTCTGCGATAGGCAGGAAGGACAGGCGCAGGATGCCGACGCCGCGTGCTTCGATCAAGCCCTGAATGGTGTCGGGCGCGCGGGCCAGAAGCCGGGGTCCTTCGGACCAGATTTCGGTCCGGTCATCCGAGACCAGATCGGCACCAAAGGCCAGAAGTTGCAGGGCCAAGCCCGATTTGCCGGCCCCTGACGATCCGCGGATCAGCACGCCCCGCCCATTGCGCGCTACGCAACTGGCGTGCAGCACCAAGGATGTCACACCGGCAGACCCACGACGAAGCGGGCACCCAGAGGTTCCGAGGTGATATCGGCTTGGGTCGGGCGAATGTTCTCGGCCCAGATCACGCCGCCATGCGCTTCGATGATCTGCTTGGAGATCGCCAGGCCCAGTCCGGAATGGTTGCCGAAATCACTTTTCGGCCGTTCGGAGTAGAATCGCTTAAAAATCTTGGTCAAGGCCTGTTCTGGAATGCCCGGCCCGGTGTCTTCCACCACCACCAGCACGCGGTTTTCCCTCCGCCGCGCCCAGACCCGCACCGCATCGCCGTCTTCGCAAAAGGAAATCGCATTGGTGATCAGGTTGACGAACACCTGCGCCAGCCGCGCCTCCAGCCCGCTGATGCGGATCGGGTCAGGCGGGAAATCTGTGATGAACTCGACCCCCTTCTGGCCCGCCTGCTGGCCAAGGTATTCGGTCAGATTGGTCAGGGTTTTCAGAAGGTTGAATTCCTCTTCCTCTTCCTTGACCAATTCGCTGTCCAGCCGTGAGGCGTTTGAAATGTCGCTGACAAGACGGTCAAGCCGCCGCACATCATGTTCGATGACATCCAGCAGCTTCTCACGGTGTTCTTCCTTTTTCACCATGCGCAGCGAGCCCACGGCCGACCGCAAACTGGCGAGCGGGTTCTTGATTTCATGGCTGACGTCGGCGGCGAACTGTTCGTTGGCGTCAATCCGGTCATAAAGGGCGGTCACCATGCCACGCATGGCGATGGACAGGCGGCCGATCTCATCGGGCCGTGCCGAGAGGTCGGGAATCCGCACCCGCCCTGGTGCCATGGCGCGGCTGTCGCGGTCGCGGCCGATTTCGGCGGCGGCGGCAAGATCGGACAAGGGGTTGGCGATGGTCGAAGCCAGCACAAGCGACAGGCCAATCGACACCAGCAGCGCAATCACGAACATCTGCAGGATCTGCTCGCGCTCATTGCGCACCAGACGGTCGATCTCTCCCTCGGCAGAGGACACCCCGACCACGGCCAGCACCACGCCATTGCGTAGGACCGGCGTGGCAACCGAAAACTGCGCGCCGCCCTCTGGCCCCTGCCCGGTGTTGACGGTCGTGCCGCCGGTCTTGGCCTGCGGGAACAGCTTGCGGGTCATCGCCTCACCCGAAACCTTGACCTTGTTCGCCGGATTGCTGGACAGAATGCCGGAAATTCCATCCCAGATCACATTCAGGAAATCGGTGATCAGGGTCGAGCGGTGGGTTGATGCCGTCTCTGCCTGCGGCGCACCGACCGAGCGGGCCAGAATGTTGCCATCCGCATCAAACAGATAAACTTCCACCCCCGGCCCGATCGTGGCGTCCTGAAGACGGTGCGACAGGGTATCCTTGTCAACGCCCTGCAGCAGCCCGTCGGCAGGCAAGCCCGCCTCGACCACATTGGCGATCAGCCGCGCCTCGTTGACCAGACCCTGTTCGCGCTGCAGCACAAGGCTGTCGCGGAACGGGTTCATGAACAGAACGCCAGCCACCAGAATGACCAGCGCCATCAGGTTGAAGACGATGATCTTGCGCGCCAGCGGCGAGTGGTTCAGCGACACCAGTCCCCGCCGCCTGCGTCCATCGCGCAAGGACGGCTCGATGGTTTCGGGCGAAAGCCAATCCTCGCCCAGAAGCACGCCGCCAGAGCGGTCTTCCGATTTTGGGTCGCGCTTCTGCGCCATGCTGACGTTTGGTATTGCGGTCATTCTTCGTTGTAACGATAGCCAATGCCATACAGCGTTTCTATGGCCGAGAAGCTATCGTCGACCGCGCGCATCTTCTTGCGCAGGCGCTTGATGTGGCTGTCGATCGTGCGGTCATCGACATAGACCTGATCGTCATAGGCCACGTCCATCAGCTGGTCGCGGCTTTTCACGAAGCCGGGCCGTTGCGCCAAGGCCTGCAGCAGCATGAACTCCGTCACGGTCAAGGACACATCCAGCCCCTTCCACGCGACCGAATGGCGGAGCGGATCCATGCGCAGGTTTCCCCGCTCCATTATCTTGGTTTCTTCGGTCACCGCCACTTCGCCGGTCTGGATCGCGTCCTGACGGCGCAGCAGCGCGCGGATGCGTTCCACCAGAAGGCGTTGGCTGAAGGGCTTCTTGACGTAATCGTCCGCCCCCATGCGCAGGCCCAGAACCTCGTCGATCTCATCATCCTTCGAGGTCAGGAAGATCACCGGCATCGAGGTCTTGGTCCGCAGCCGTTGCAGCAGATCCATGCCATCCATCCTGGGCATCTTGATGTCCAGCACGGCCATGTCGGGCATGCGCCTGTTGAAGGCGTCCAGCGCGGATTGTCCGTCGTTGAACGTCTCTACTTCGAAACCTTCCGCTTCCAATGTCATCGAGACAGACGTCAGGATGTTCCTGTCGTCGTCCACAAGGGCGATCCTTGCCATGTCGGCTATCCTTATCTGCTCGGTTTGCCTTATTTATACCACATGATCGGTTTTTCCCCGCAGGGAATCAACTCCAAAGTCGAATCATCGTACCCGGAAGAGTACATCAGCCCCCGAAAGTGCCAAGAAATGACTAATTTGCCGCAGTAGCAGTCAGATCATGCATTTGGTTGCGCTAACCTGAGGTTGATTGCGCTAACGTCTGAAATCAACGCTTTTCCCCTTTGGAATCTGCATGTTATAGCCATTCTGCGCTTCATCTGTTGGCCCGGATGCAGCGCGGCGGCTGTTGGCCCGGTCGTCAGGGTTGAAATCAGGAGAGCCGCTTTTGCGCGGCGATGGGAGCTTGCAGGATGTCGATTGGGCGCGTGAATCTGGCCATGCGGCTGGAAGATCAGGGAATATCCGGGTTGGGCACGGTGTATTACAATCTGATTGAACCCGCTCTGGTCGAGGCGGCGGTGACACATGGCGAGGGCAAGCTTGGCCTTGGCGGCGCGCTGCTGGTCGAGACGGGGCAGTTCACCGGGCGGTCACCGAAGGACAAGTTCGTGGTGCGCACGCCCTCGGTCGAGGGGTCTATCTGGTGGCAGAACAACGCGCCTATGACGCTGCAGGCCTTTGACCTGCTGCACGCCGACATGCTGGCCCACATGAAGGGGCGCGATTACTTCGTGCAAGACCTTTATGCGGGCGCCGATCCGATGCACCGGGTCGACGTGCGGATGGTGACGGAACTGGCCTGGCATGGCCTGTTCATCCGGCACTTGCTGCGGCGACCCGCGGCAGGAGAACTGGACAGTTTCGTCCCGGACTGGACGGTGGTCAACTGCCCCAGTTTCAAGGCTGACCCGGCGCGGCATGGTTGCCGGACTGAAACCGTCATTGCCCTGAACTTCGACAAGAAGCTGATCCTCATCGGCAACACGGCCTACGCGGGCGAAAACAAGAAAGCCGTCTTTACCCTGCTGAATTATCTGCTGCCGGAAAAAGGTGTCATGGCGATGCATTGCAGTGCCAATCATGCCATCGGCAATCCAGTGGATACGGCGGTGTTCTTCGGCCTGTCGGGAACCGGCAAAACCACACTCTCGGCTGACCCTTCGCGCATCTTGATCGGCGACGACGAACATGGTTGGTCCGAGCGTGGCACCTTCAATTTCGAAGGCGGCTGCTATGCCAAGACAATCCATTTATCCGCAGAAGCTGAGCCGGAGATTTATGCCACCACGCACCGCTTCGGAACGGTCGTGGAGAATATGGTCTACGATCCGCTGACGCTGGAACTGGATTTCACCAACGACAGCAAGACCGCCAATACCCGCTGCGCCTACCCGCTGGACTATATCTCCAATGCCTCGGCCAATGGCTTGGGGGGGCATCCCAAACACGTGGTGATGCTGACCTGCGACGCTTTTGGCGTTCTGCCGCCGATTGCAAGGCTGACCCCGGCGCAGGCGATGTATCACTTCCTGTCCGGCTTCACCTCAAAGGTGGCGGGGACCGAGCGGGGTGTGACCGAGCCGCAACCGACCTTCTCCACCTGCTTTGGCGCGCCCTTCATGCCACGCCGGCCCGAGGTCTATGGCAAACTGCTGGAAGAAAAGATCGCCAAGCATGGTGCCTCGTGCTGGCTGGTGAACACCGGCTGGACTGGGGGAGCGTATGGTACCGGATCGCGGATGCCGATCAAGGCGACGCGGGCCTTGTTGGCAGCGGCTTTGGATGGGTCGCTGGCCAATGCGGCCTTCCGCCGAGACCCGAACTTCGGCTTTGACGTCCCGGTGGCCGTGGCGGGGGTGGACCCTGCCCTGCTGGATCCGCGCCGCACCTGGGCCTCGGGCGAGGCCTATGACGCGCAAGCCCGCAAGCTGGTGGCCATGTTCGCCGCCAACTTCGCGCAATACCTGCCGCATATTGACGAGGACGTCCGCGCCTGTGCGATCTGAACGCACTTGGCTTGACCGGCCAAAGCGGGACAGCAGGGTTGGACGGTTGCCAAATCGGCTTTTCCGTGTTGCGATGGGGCAAGGTGATCGGGATTTCGCGGATGAGGATTTGGCTCGCTTTACTGGTCTGCGGTTGGGCGATTGCGACGCAGGCGCAAGTCTTGTCATTCAGCCATTCCCCCAAGCTGACCTTGGTCCGCGCGGTCATCCTGTGCACGCCGCAAAACCGCCACCAAGAGCCCGCACCGGGGACCGAAGCCGGGTATATCGAAATCCCCGAGGAGGCTCTGGTTGTGATCCGCGAGGGTCAGGCGGTTCCGGCCGTGCTGGGCATGGCCTTTGGCGTTGCGATCACGCCCTCAGACGAACTTACCGGGATCCGTATGGTGACCCGCAGGCCCGGACGTCTGGTGCCGGATGTTTATGTCTCGCAGTTCATCGCGGGAACGGAGACGACCAATTTCTTCTCCTTCGACGTCGAAAGCGAATTGGTGCCGGGCATCTGGACCTTTGAGGCTTGGGACGGTGACAGCCGACTGTATCGCGTGGACTTTCAGGTTCTTCCAGCTTCAGCGGACCCGGACCTCGTCGCACAGTGTCGGGCACCGACATCGTGACGGGTGCGACACAATAATTCGCCTTGGATGACTCAGTTGAATTATTATTGCGCTGCAGTTGCAAAGGCGCTAAGCCCATCGCAACCGCTGACGAAGTGAGAACACTGTGCCGCATGATGGACAAGACCTGCTCAAGACCCCGCTGTTGCACGACCTCATCGCGCTGACCGAACCGGCCTTGACCGAGGTGCGGGCACATCTTGGCGTTGCGCGGGCGGCCTTGGCCGCGCGGGTCACCGTGGCCGGCAGAGTCTCCTCCGACGCGCTGGAGGTGCATCAATACGCGGCGCACGGGTTGGCGTGGCTGGCAACCTATGTTCAGGCCTTGGCGCAGTTGCGGGTCTGGGCGCAGGGGTTGGACGCCGAGGGCAAGTTCGGCGAGACCGAGGCCCTGATCCTGCAATTGGGCTTTGGCGAGTACCTCGCTCAGATCGCGGGTGGCATCGCGATGAGCCAGAACGAAGTGGCGCGCGCCGGTGATCTTGGCATTGCCTCTTACGCGCCGGGGGCCGAGGCTCAGGCGCTGATACTTGGTGCCGGGGATGCGGCCAAGGGGCGCTTGGTGGGCTTGATGCGGGCGCAGAATGGCGCCTCGACCTTCGGCGCTTCTGGATTGGATGACGAGTTGGAGATGATCCGCGACCAGTTCCGCCGCTTTGCCGATGAGGAGGTGATCCCCTTCGCCCACCAATGGCACCTGAAGGACGAGTTGATCCCGATGGAAGTGATCAGCAAGCTGGCGGACATGGGCGTCTTTGGCCTGACGATTCCGGAAGCGCACGGCGGCTTTGGCCTGCCCAAGTCGGCGATGGTCGTGGTCAGCGAGGAACTCTCGCGCGGGTATATCGGCGTCGGCTCCCTGGGCACCCGCAGCGAGATCGCGGCGGAACTGATCCTGTGTGGTGGAACCGAGGCGCAGAAGGCGCATTGGCTGCCAAAGCTGGCCAGCGCGGAGATCCTTCCGACGGCGGTATTTACCGAACCGAACACCGGGTCCGACCTTGGCGCTTTGCGCACGCGGGCCGTGCCAGAGGGCGACGATTGGCGCATCACCGGCAACAAGACGTGGATCACCCATGCCTCGCGCGCCCAGGTGATGATGTTGATGGCGCGGACGGACCCCGACACCAAGGACTACCGAGGTCTGAGCATGTTTCTGGCCGAGAAGACGCCGGGGAGCGAGGCCGATCCCTTCCCCTCGCCGGGCATGACGGGCGGAGAGATCAAGGTTCTGGGCTATCGCGGCATGAAGGAATACGAACTGGCTTTCGACGCTTTCGCCGTGAAGGGCGAGAACCTGTTGGGCGGTGTGACCGGCCAAGGCTTCAAGCAGTTGATGCAGACCTTCGAGAGTGCCCGAATCCAGACCGCCGCCCGAGCGATTGGCGTGGCGCAATCGGCGTTGGAAACCGCGATGCGCTATGCCACCGATCGCAGCCAGTTCGGCAAGCCTTTGATCGAATTCCCCCGTGTGGCGGCAAAGCTTGCCATGATGGCGGTGGAAATCGCCCTGTCGCGCCAGATCACCTACCACGCGGCCCGCGAAAAGGACCAAGGCAAACGCTGCGATCTGGAGGCGGGGATGGCCAAGCTGCTGGCCGCCCGCGTCGCCTGGGCCTGCGCCGACAATGGCGTGCAGATCCATGGCGGCAACGGCTTTGCGCTGGAATATCTGGCCAGTCGCCTGCTGTGCGACGCCCGTATCCTGTCGATCTTCGAAGGTGCCGCCGAAATTCAGGCGCAGGTTATTGCGCGGCGGCTTCTGGACTGAAGGCACCTGCCGCATTACCTGAGGGCCATAGACAGGAGGCAGGCATGGACAAACCACTGGCGCTGATCACCGGTGCTTCGGGCTTCATTGCCAAGCACATCGTCCTGCGCTTCCTGCAAGCGGGTTGGGCCGTGCGCGGTACGCTGCGGTCCCCGGACCGGGCCGAAGAGGTGCGCGCCGCCCTGCGCCCGCATCTGGATGACAAGGCCTTGGCGCGGCTTACCTTCGCCAAGGCGGATCTGAACGACGACGCGGGTTGGTCCGAGGCGGCCGCGGGGGCCCATGTGCTGATCCATACCGCCTCGCCCTTCCCGATGTCGCAACCGAAGGACCCGGCCGATCTGGTGCGCCCGGCGGTCGAAGGCACCTTGCGGGCTTTGCGGGCGGCCACTGCGGCGGGGATCCGGCGGGCGGTGGTGACCTCCTCGACGGTGGCGGTGATCCATGAGGGCAAAACTGGCATTCAGGATGAGGCCGACTGGTGCGATTTGACCGCGCCGGGAACCACGGCCTATGCCACATCGAAGACCATGGCCGAAAAGGCCGCGTGGGATTTTGTCGCCAAAGCCGCGCCCGGCATGCACCTGACCTGCATAAACCCCGGTTTGGTGTTGGGGCCGCCTTTGGACAAGCACTTTGGCACCTCGCTTAACGTCGTGCAGCGGGTGTTGCGGGGCAAGGATCCGATGCTGCCGCTGATCGGTTTTGTCTGTGTCGATGTGCGTGACGTGGCCGAGATGCATCTGCGTGCGGTGCTGCGACCCGAGACGGCGGGCAAGCGCTATCTGGCGGCAGCCGGGTCGATGACGCTGCCGGACATGGGGCTGGTGCTGAAAACCGCCTACCCGCACCGGCGGATCGCCACGCGGGTCGCTCCACTGCTGTTGCTCCGGGCTCTGGCGCTGTTCGACCCGGCATTACGCGGGATTTTGCCGCAGATCGGGCACTTGCCGCAGGTGTCCAACGCCCGGGCGGTGCGTGACATGGGGATGCGGTTCATAGAGCCTGCCGATGCCCTGCGCGCGAGTGCCGAGTGGCTGGTATCACAGAACGCGCTCTAGCGGCTTGAAATCCTGCGGGATTTGATCGCGCCCCTCCAGCATAAGATCGCAGATCAGCCGTGCCGCCTCGGGTGCCACGCCAAAGCCGATCTTGAAGCCACCGTTGGCGATGAAATGCCCCGGACGCCCCGGCCAGGGCCCCAGCAATGGCCCCCGGCTGGCGGCGCGAGCCCGGAAGCCCGACCAGCGCGCCACCTCTGGCGCTTGGCGCAGCAGGGGCAGGGCACTGCGCGCCCGCTCCAGAAGCACATCGGATTGGGCGTCGGTGTCGGGATGGGTCCACTGGTTTTCCGTGGTCGAACCGATGGCGACGGTGCCGTCGGCATGAGGCACGATGTGCAACCCGTCGATGAACAGTTGCGGCTGGCTTTCATGGCCCGGCAGAAGCACCGAAACCGCCTGCCCCTTGACACCCTGTCCCGCCTTGCGGCCCAGATCGAGGCTCAGCGCCTCCAGCCCCGCCACGCCGGTGGCCCAGACCACCGCGCCGTCGTCATCGGCATCACCGAGGACGATGTCCACGCCCTTGGCGCGCAAGGCCGCCTCCAGCGAGGCCGCAGCGTGACGGGGGTTGAGACGGGCGGAAAGCGTGTCGTGGATGAGAAAGCCAGAAGGCGACGCAGGCTCCCATGGCGCAGCAGTTGAAGGGGTAACCCGCCAGAGGGCCTTGCCGTGCCAGAGCGTGTCGGCCTGCTCGGCGCGGGTCTGTGCCAGCGCTAGCGCCGCGGCATCCGCCACGGCTTGCAGGCGCCCGATGCGGGCGTAGCCGGAGGAGAGGCCAGAGGTGGCGTCCACCTCGGCCCACCAACTCTCGGCGCGCAAAAGGCTTGCGAATTGAAAGGCTTTCACCGGGTTCCAGCCCTCGGGCGTGTGGGGGGTCAGGGCACCGACCAGCCCGCCGCTGGCGCCGGAGGCGATGGCTTGCCGCTCGATCAGCCGCACACGGGCGCCACGCTGGACGGCCTGCCATGCGACGGACAGGCCGAAGATTCCGCCGCCCCGGACCGTCAGATCAACTCTTGTCATTCCAGGCGCCCTTGCTCATGGTCCGCGCCAAAAGGGCTAATGCATATGGCAGGCAGTGAACAGGCGGAAGGTCTGGAGTGGCTGGATGGAGTGATCCCCGTCTCGCGCCGGTTCGACGACCCCTATTTCTCGCTGGCCGGTGGGTTGGATGAGACGCGGCATGTATTCCTGACGGGAAACGGCCTGCCGGAGCGGCTATTTGCGGGCTTCCAGATTGCCGAACTGGGCTTTGGCACCGGGCTGAACCTGCTGGCAACCCTGCTTTTGGCCCCTGACAGGGCCCTGCGATACACCAGCTTCGAGGCCTATCCGATCACCGCCGAAGAGATGGCCCGGAGCCATGCCGCCTTCCCCGAAGTGGGCGCGGTGGCGGCCCCCTTGGTCGAGGCCTGGGCCAAGGGTCTGCGCCGGTTTTCCCTTGGGATGATTGAGGTTGAGGTGATCGAGGCCGACGCACGAGACACCTTGCCGCTGTGGACTGGCCGCGCCGATGCCTGGTATCTCGACGGGTTTTCACCTGCCAAGAACCCGGAACTCTGGGGGGAGGATCTGATGGCCGAGGTCGCTCGCCACACCGCGCCGCAGGGCACCTTTGCCACCTACACGGCGGCTGGCCACGTGCGCCGGGCCCTGACGCTGGGAGGCTTCAACGTCACCCGCGCGCAAGGCCATGGCACCAAGCGGCACATGAGCAAGGGAGTTCTGCAATGAGCCGCAATCCGACCCGTGGCATCTGGCTGATGGTGGCCACGGTCTTTGCCTTTGCAGTGCAGGACGGCTTTTCGCGCCATCTGGCCGAGACCTACAACACCCAGATGGTCGTCATGGTCCGCTATTGGATCTTTGCCGCCTTCGTGGTGGTTCTGGCTCTGCGCCGGCCTGAGGGTCTGGCGGCGATCCGCTCCCGACGCCTGCACTGGCACGTGCTGCGCGCCGTGCTGCTGGTGCTGGAAATCTGTGTCATGGTCTATTCTTACACGCTGATCGGCCTCATCCAGGCGCTGGCGATCTTCACCGTCTGCCCGCTGTTCGTGGTCGCCATGTCCGGCCCGATCCTGGGCGAGCGGATGAGCCTGAGCCGCTGGCTGGCGGTGGCCTTTGGCTGCGTGGGCGTGCTGGTGATCCTGCGGCCGGGGGCCGGCGTCTTCACCTGGGCCGCGCTGTTGCCGGTGCTTTCGGCCTTCATGTTCGCGCTTTACTCGGTGCTGACCCGGTTGACGACGCGGGACGAGCCCTTCTTTGCCGCCTTTTTCTGGCCTCCGATCATCGGTGCGGTGCTGATCACGCTGGTCGGTCTGCCGCATTGGCAGCCGGTTTCGGCCCCGCTTGACTGGGTGTTTCTGGCGGCTTACGGGGCCAATTCGGTTCTGTCCAACTGGCTGTTGCAAAAGACCTACGAGGCGGCAGAGGCCTCGGTCGTGCAGCCCTTTGCCTATTTGCAGATCGTTTTCGTGACCGTGATCGGGATTATGGTCTATGGCGAGGTTCTGCGTCTGAACATCGTCATCGGTGCCGGGATTGTAGTGCTGGCAGGGCTTTACGCGCTGACCGTGGCGCGGAAAGAGGCCAAGGCGTGACCGAACAGAACACAAGGCGCGGCATCGCGATGATGCTGGCCGCCATCGTCATCTTTTCGGCGCAGGACGGGATCACCCGTCATCTCACGACCCGGTACCCGGTGCAGATGGTCGTCATGATGCGGTTCTGGTTCTTCGGGCTGTTCGTGATCTGGCTTTCCACCCGTCAACCCGGCGGCTTGCGCGCCGCCGTTCGCACAAGGCAACTGCCGCTGCACATCCTGCGCGGCCTTTTGCTGGTGGGGCAGATTTGCATCGTCGGTCTGGCCTTCGCCCATAACGGCTTGATCGAGACGCATTCGCTGCTGACCAGCTATCCCCTTATGGTTGCAGCGCTTTCCGGCCCGGTGCTGGGGGAGACGGTGGGTTGGCGGCGCTGGACGGCGATCCTTCTGGGCTTCGCGGGCATTCTGGTGATGCTGCGACCGGGGCTGTCGGTCCTCTCGATCTGGTCGGTGTTGCCTCTGTTCGCCGCCCTGATCTTCGCGCTTTACGGATTGTTGACGCGCTTTGCCGCCCGTCAGGACAAGGCGCAGGTCAGTTTCTTCTGGACGGGCGTCGTGGGCGCCTTGGGGATGACCGTGATAGGCCTGCCCGAGTGGACGTGGATGACCGGACCGGACTGGGGCTGGATGCTTTTGCTCTGCTGCACCTCCTGCGCGGGGCATTATTTCATGATCCGCGCCTATGATGTGGCGGAAGCAAGCGCCCTGCAGCCCTTTGCCTATCTGCAACTGGTGTTCATCGCGCTTCTGGGCATTTTCCTGTTCCATGAAAGCCTGCGTGTCAGCGTCGCCTTCGGCTCGGGCATCGTGGTTGCCGCGGGACTGTTCACCCTGTGGCAACAAAGAACACCGGCGCGCGGCTGAGGGGTTTTCTTTCCCTCAGGAAGGGGCATATTAGAACCATTCCAAACTGAGGGCTTCCGATGATCTCCAGCTTCACGCAGCGCCGCCGCTTTTCTGACCTGTCCGAGCAAGAGGTGCTGGCGCTGGCGATTTCCTCCGAGGAGGACGACGGCCGCATCTATCGCAGCTATGCGCAGATGCTGCGCGAGGAATATCCCGCCTCGGCCACCGTTTTCGACGAGATGGCGGTGGAGGAAGACGGCCACCGGCAGGCGCTGATTACCCTTCACCGGCTGCGATTCGGCGCGGTTATCCCGTTGATAAGGCGCGAACATGTGGCGGGGTTCTACGCCCGCCGCCCGGTCTGGCTGACACAGAACCTGTCGCTGGAGACGATCCGCTCGGAAGCCTCGGGCATGGAATCGCAGGCGGAAAAGTTCTATCTGGCCGCTGCGGCCCGGACCACCGACGCCGCCACCCGCAAGCTGCTGGGCGATCTGGCGGCGGCCGAGGCGGGGCATGAGAAATCGGCCGAAGGGCTTGAAGCGAAACACCTTTCCGGCGACGCGCGGGCGCAGGAAGACGCAGGCGAGCGGCGGCAGTTCATTTTGACCTGGGTGCAGCCGGGGCTGGCGGGGTTGATGGACGGCTCGGTTTCGACGCTGGCGCCGATCTTTGCGACCGCCTTTGCCACGCATAACACGCACCAGACCTTTCTGGTCGGCACGGCGGCGGCGGTCGGGGCGGGCATTTCGATGGGCTTTACCGAGGCGGCGCATGACGATGGGGTGCTGTCGGGGCGCGGCAGCCCCTGGAAGCGCGGGCTTGCGAGTGGGATGATGACTGCATTTGGTGGTTTGGGTCACGCCCTGCCCTATCTGTTGCCCGATTTCTGGACAGCGACGATTGTGGCCATGGTGGTGGTGTTCTTCGAGCTTTGGGCCATTGCCTGGATTCAGAACCGCTATATGGAGACTCCGTTCCTGCGCGCAGCCTTGCAGGTGGTTTTGGGCGGCGCTTTGGTCTTTGCCGCAGGGGCGCTGATTGGCGGCGGCTGAAGCGGGGGCCAGCCCCCCTTGCGCCATTTCTGCGTCCTGCGGGCAAGTGGCTCACCCGGGATATTTATGGACCAGTGAAAGACAAGAAGAAGATGGGAATAGTGTCTGAAAACAAGGCTTTCGGGGGAACTCAGTTGGTCGTGTCGCACGAGTCGGCTGCGTGTTCCTGTGAGATGACCTTCGGGATATTTCTGCCGCCGCAAGCGAAGGCGGGGCCGGTGCCGGTGCTGTGGTATCTGTCGGGGCTGACCTGCACGCATGAGAACGCGATGGTGAAGGCCGGGGCGCAGGGTTGGGCGGCGCGGGAGGGGATCGCATTGGTGTTTCCCGATACGTCTCCGAGAGGGGAGGCGGCGGATGATGCAGCCTATGATCTGGGGCGCGGGGCGGGGTTCTATGTCGACGCGACCCAAGCGCCTTGGGCGCCGCATTTCAAGATGTGGTCTTATGTGACCGAGGAGCTACCGGCGCTGGTGTTTGCGGAGTTTCCTTTGGATGCCGCGCGGCAGGGGATCACCGGGCATTCGATGGGCGGGCATGGGGCATTGACAGTGGGGTTGCGATTCCCGGAGCGGTTCCGGTCGGTCTCGGCCTTTGCACCGATCTGCCATCCGGCGGGGTCGGACTGGGGGCGGAAGCAGTTTGCGGCCTATCTGGGGGCGGATGAGGCTGTGTGGGCCGCGCATGACGCCTCGATTCTGATGGCAAAACAAGGGGTTCCGTGGCCTTTGTTGGTGGATCAGGGGAGTGATGACACGTTTCTGGCGCTGCTGAAGCCGGAGGCTTTGGAGGCCGCAGGCGCTGTGGTGCGGCGGCAGGCGGGGTATGATCATTCGTATTTCTTCGTCTCGACCTTTATGGAGGAGCATGTGGCCTTCCACGCCAAGGCCTTGAAGGCATGACGCTTTACATCGACGCGGATGCCTGTCCGGTGAAGGAAGAGGCGGAACGGGTCGCCACCCGGCTGCAGGTTCGCATGGTGCTGGTGTCGAACGGGGGGATCAGACCCTCGGCTAACCCGTTGGTGGAAAGCGTTTTTGTGAGCCAAGGGCCGGATGAGGCGGACAAGTGGATTGCCGAAGCCTGTGGGCCGGGGGATGTGGTGGTGACGGGGGATATTCCTTTGGCGGCAAGGTGTGTGGAGGCCGGGGCGCGGGTTTTGAAGCACAATGGCGAGGAATTGAACCGGGCCAACATCGGGATGGTGCTGGCGACGCGGGATCTGATGGCGGATTTGCGGGCGGCGGACCCGTTTCGGCAGGGGGGCGGCAAGCTGTTTGGCAAGGCGGATCGGTCAAGGTTTCTGGATGTGCTGGACCGGGTGTTGCGGGCGGCGGCCGGTGCGGGGGCTTGAGGGGCTGAGCGCGGAGTGGTCCGGGAAACGTGGCGAATCGGGCGGGTTTTCTTGGTTAATTCAGGAAAATCAGGGGGTTCGTGCGGTCTGGTTTCCGTCGGATATCCGTATGGTATCCGTATGGCTTCTGTACCGACACGGCGTGCGCTGGGGGCATGGTTAACGCAACGCGCGGTGCGTGCGAGCACACACCCGACGCGGCGGGGCACGGTCCGACCTGCGGTGTCGCATCTGTGGCAGAATCGGGGGGTGCTGCACTGCTAAAGCGGAAGCATGACGCGGGATGTATCCTTGACGCCTTCGGGCGATGGTGTGGCTGAGACTCCGGCGGTGACGCGGGGCTCGCGGCACGTGGTCTTGGGGATTGCGGCGGCGATGGGCGGGTCGGCGGTTTTTTCGCTGAATGACCTGTGCATCAAGCAGCTGTCGGGGGAATATGCGCTGCATCAGGTCATTCTGGTGCGGGCTTTCGTCGGGCTGACGTTTATTCTGGCGTTTGCGGCGCTGTCGGGGCAGCGGCAGATCTGGCGGACGGGGCGGCCCTGGATGCATGCCATTCGCGCCTCGGTCGTGATGATTTCCAATGCGACGTATTTTCTGGGGCTGGCAGCGCTGCCTTTGGCGGATGCTGCGGCGATCGGCTTTGTGGCGCCGTTGCTGTTGACCATGCTGTCGGTGCTGGTGCTGCGCGAGAAGGTGGGTTGGCATCGCTGGGGCGCGGTGGTGGTCGGGCTGATCGGCGTGGTCGTTATGCTGCGGCCTGAGGGGCAGTTTCGCTGGGCGGCGATTTTGGTGCTGGTTTCGGCTTTGTGCTATGCCATCACGCAGACCATGACGCGGATGTTTCGCGAGACGGAAAGCTCGGTCACGATCAACTTCTACACGCAGGTGGCGTTTGTTGTCGTCTCCTCAACCATGGGGTTTTTCGTGGGCGACGGGCATCTGGCGGGGTCTTCGGATGCTTCATTGGCGTTCTTGTTCCGGCCTTGGGTGATGCCGCCTGCCTCGGACTGGATTTTCTTTGTCGGCACCGGGGTTTCGGTGGCGATTGGCGGGCTGTTGATGAGCCAGGCCTACCGGATGAACGAATCCGCACTGGTGGCGCCGTTTGAATATACTTCGATGCCTTTGGCGGTGATCTGGGGGCTGTTGTTCTTCGGGACATTCCCGGATCTGCAGGGCTGGGTGGGCATTGCGCTGATCATCGGGGCGGGGCTTTATACGTTGTATCGGGAAACACGAAAGCGCCGTCCGAAAAGTGCGTAGCGGTTTTCGGACATCAGGCGCTGAGAAGAGAGGCTGGCGACATGGGCGTTGAAGCGGTGGTGTTCGACATTGGCAATGTGCTGACGCGCTGGCAGCCGGAGGGGTTTTACGACCGGGTGATCGGCGAGACGCGGCGGCAGGCGCTGTTTGCCGAGGTCGATCTGCATCACATGAATGATCTGATCGACCGGGGCGCGGCGTTCCGCGAGACGATCTATGACTGGGCCGACCGCCATCCGGCATGGGGCGATGAGGTGCGGATGTGGCATGATCGGTGGATCGAGTTGGCCTCACCCCGGATCGAAGGCTCGATCGCCTTGCTGCGGGCGCTGCGCAAGAAGGCGGTGCCGGTGTTTGCGCTGACGAATTTCGGGGTGTCCTCGTTCGAATATGCCATGACGCAGATGGATTTCCTGCATGAGTTCGACCGGCTTTATGTCTCGGGCCGGATGGGGGTGATCAAGCCGGAGGCGCGGATTTACGAGATGGTGGAGGAGGATTGCGGGGTAGCACCCGGCGGTCTGATCTTTGCCGATGACCGGGCGGACAACATTGCAGCGGCAGCGGCGCGCGGCTGGGCGACGCATCACTTCACGGATTGGGAAGGCTGGGCGCGGCGGCTGGTCGATGAGGGATTGCTGAGCGACAGGGAGGCGGGGCTGTGATCGAATTCGTCGGGCGCGAGGCCGAGGCCTTGATGACATGGGCCGGACTTCTGGCGGCGTTTGAGGCCGGGCATGGTCTGGGCAAGGCCGAGATTGCGGATCTGTTCCTGTATCGCGACCGGGATGTGGTCCTGGACCGGGCGGCGTGGATCACGGGGCTGGGGTCCTTGGTCAAGGTGGCGACGGTGCATCCGGGGAACGCGGCTTTGGGGCTGCCGACGGTCAACGGGGTGGTGAGCCTGTTTGACGATGTGACCGGGCTGCCCAAGGCCTTCATCGATTTCCATCTGGTGACCAAGTGGAAGACGGCGGGGGACAGTCTGCTGTCAGCTTCGAAGCTGGCGCGGAAGGAAGCGCGGAGGTTCCTGCTGGTGGGGGCGGGCACCGTGGCGCGGTCCATGGTGGAGGCTTACGGCAGCCTGTGGCCAGAGGCGGAGTTTACCGTGTGGAACCGCTCCCCGGCGGGGGCCGCGAAGATGGCCGCCGAGGTGCCGGGGTTGCAGGTGGCCGAGGATCTGGAGGCGGCGGTGAAGGCGGCGGATGTGATCTGCACGGCGACGATGGCGCAGGCTCCGGTGGTTTTGGGGGCATGGTTGCAGCCGGGGCAGCATCTGGATCTGATCGGGGCTTATAATCCGAAGATGCGGGAAGTGGATGATCTGGCGCTGCAACGCGCCTCGGTCTTTGTGGACAGCCGGGCCACGACGCTGCATCATATTGGCGAATTGATCGACCCGCTGGCCTCTGGCGCGATTGTGGAAAGCGATGTGCGGGCGGAGTTCTATGATCTGGCCAAGGGGCTGTTCCGCCGTGAGAGCGACGACGAGATTACCATCGCCAAGAACGGCGGCGGGGCGCATCTGGATTTGATGACGGCGGCCTATGTGCTGGAGCGCTGGAACCGGCGCTGAGGCCCAAGATTTTTCGCCGAAAGATCTTGGATGGCAGGCTTTGGGCCTTCAAGCAAGATGGACCGGCGTGCCCCAGTTTTCGCATTTCGCGGCGAGGTTGGCGGGCAGCGGTGCATCCGTGTAAAGGCCGGTAAGGTCGGCCAATGAGGACAGTCTGGCCGGCGCGCTGCACAAGAACTTCGACTGGTCGGCCACAAGGAAGGTCTGGCGCGATTGCGCGATGATGGCCTTGGAGACGCGCACCTCGGCCAGATCGAAGTCGAGGATATCGCCGTCGGCGTCGATCGAGGAACAGCCGATCACGGCGTAGTCGACCTTGAACTGGCTGAAGAACTGGGTCGTCAACTCGCCCACCAGCCCGCCATCCGACCGCCGCAACGAGCCTCCGGCCAGCACGACCTCGCATCCCGCATTGGCCATCAGCGTGTTGGCGACATTCATGTTGTTGGTGAAGACGGTGATGTTGGTGTGGCGCAAAAGCTCGCGCGCGACGGCTTCGGTCGTGGTGCCGAGGTTCAGGATGATCGAGCAGTTGTTGGGGATGGCTGCGGCACAGGCACGGCCGATGGCAGCCTTGGCGGCCTCGTTCGTGCGGCGGCGCAGCTCGTAACCTTGGTTGCCGACACCGGTGCGCAGGATGGCCCCGCCATGGACGCGGTCCATCAAGCCGGCATCGGCGAGATGGGACAGGTCGCGGCGGATGGTTTGCAGGGTGACCGCGAATTTCCGGGACAGGTGGTCCACCGTGACGCGACCTTCGCAGCGGGCGATGTCCAAAATCTCACTTTGCCGAAAACTCAGTACCAACCCATGGCCCCTATGATTGGAAAAACACTTTAAAATGTATGTTTGTGACACGCGATCCGGAAATTGTCACGGGTCTTCTCTTTTTGCCGGTCCGCACCGCATCGGATTCGCCCGACAAAGTGGCTTCCGGGTCGCAGACTTCTCTGCCAATTTGCCAAGGAAAGCGGGGAGACGCGGATGACCCATATTCTGGCGATTGATCAGGGCACCACTTCGACACGGGCGATTGTGTTTGATGCGGGGCTGCGGCCCCTTGTCACGGCGCAGCGCGAGTTCGCGCAGCACTACCCCGCACCGGGCTGGGTGGAACATGAGCCGGAAGATTTGTGGACGACTGTGCTGCTGACGGTGCGCGAGGTTCTGGCGCGCACCGGGGTGATTCCGGCGGCCATCGGCATCACCAACCAGCGCGAGACAACGGTGCTGTGGGACCGCGAGACCGGGGAGCCCCTGCACCGGGCGATCGTCTGGCAGGACCGGCGCACGGCGGCTCTGTGCGAGGCGCTGCGGGCCGAGGGTCTGGGGCCCTTGGTGACCGAGCGGACCGGGTTGCTGCTGGACCCCTATTTCTCGGCCACCAAGGTCAAATGGGTGCTGGATCATGTGCCGGGCGCGCGGGACCGGGCAAGGGCGGGCAAGCTGGCGTTTGGCACGGTGGACAGCTTTCTGATCTGGCGGCTGACCGGGGGCAAGGTTCATGCGACCGACGCCACCAACGCGGCACGGACGATGCTGTATGACATCGGGCAGAACCGCTGGGATGCCGAAATCTGTGCCGCCTTGGACATTCCTTTGGCGATCCTGCCCGAGGTGCGCGATTGCGCGGACGATTTCGGGATGACCGATCCGGCGCTGTTCGGCGTGGCGATCCCGATCGCCGGCGTGGCCGGGGATCAGCAGGCGGCGACGGTTGGACAGGCGTGTTTCCAGCCGGGGATGATGAAAAGCACCTATGGCACCGGATGCTTTGCGCTGCTCAACACCGGAACAGCGCGGGTCGCCTCGCGTCACCGGATGCTGACGACGATTGCCTACCGGCTGCGGGGGCAGACGACCTATGCGCTGGAGGGGTCGATCTTCGTGGCCGGGGCCGTGGTGCAATGGCTGCGCGACGGGTTGCAGATCATCCACACGGCAGGCGAGACCCAAGGGCTGGCCGAGGCGGCGGATGCGGCGCAGGGCGTGGTGCTGGTGCCTGCCTTCACCGGCCTTGGCGCGCCCTATTGGCAGCCGGACTGTCGGGGGGCTGTGTTCGGCCTGACGCGAAACTCTGGCCCGGCCGAGATGGCGCGGGCGGCTTTGGAGAGCGTGGGGTTTCAGACCCGCGATCTTTTGGAGGCGATGCGGGCGGATTGGCAGGAGGCCGGCGCGGTGGCGGGAGGTGGTGTGCTGCGGGTGGATGGCGGGATGACGGCCTCGGCCTGGGCCATGCAGTTTCTGGCGGATGTGACGCAGGCGCCGGTGGACCGGCCTGTGATCACCGAGACGACGGCCTTGGGCGCCGCCTATCTGGCTGGGCTGGGGCGCGGGTTGTGTCCGGAGCCTGCGGAGTTTGCGCAAAGCTGGGCGCTGGACCGGCGGTTTGAACCGGCGATGGCGCAGCGCGAAGCGGATGCGAAATACGCGCGCTGGCGGCGGGCGGTGGATGCGACGATGGCGTTTTGATCAGGGCGGCTTGCGGCGCCGGAGCGCGGCCTGACGCGCTGGCGGGCAGGCCAAAGCGGCAAGGTTTTGCGGCCCGCTTGCCGCGACCTTGACGTGGCTCCGGGGCGGGGGCTACCCTTGACGTGACGGCGCCAGAGTGTTGAACGTGCCGGGTTATGGGGCATTGGAGCGCCGGATCGACATGTCAGGCCATGGGTTGGCACGTTGCGTGACGCTGCTGGTCCTGCTGGGTCTTGCCGGTGCAACCGCGCTGAGCGCCAACACCTCGGCGCGGCCTGTCACCGATGCGGAGGCCGCGCGTTTTCAGGGCGTTGGGGTGTTGTATGTCGAAGGCAGGAACGTGTGCAGCGTCGAACTGATCTCGGCCACTGAAGCGACGACGGCGGGCCATTGCGTCTATAGCCGCAGAAAACAGCTCCATAGCCCATCGGCCGGCATGGAAGTGGTGTTCGGGCAGCGCGACGGCAGCCGGTCCGCTGTGCGGGGCGTGCGCGCCGTGGCGGTTCTGCCGGGGTTCACGGCGCCGGGGCCGCGCGTTGCGATTGATACGATGCCCTGGGACATAGCCCTTTTGTCGCTGGACGCGCCGGTGACGCCGGACGAAGCCCAGCCGTTCCGGCTGATCGACTGGCTGGAACCGCGCGGGGACTCTGTCGATATCATAGGCTACGAGCATGTGATGCCGGATCACCCGATGATCCGCCAAGGGTGTCTGGTCACCGGCAGCGGCCGGGGCGTCGTGGTTGCCACGTGCAAGGTGGTGGGGGGCATTTCGGGTGCGCCGGTCGTGTTGAGCCTGGATCCGGTCTATCCGCCAATCCTTGTGGCGGAAGTGTCGTCGCGGGGGACGGCTGAAGACGGGGTTGAACTGGCCTTCGCCGTGCCGATTGCACGGCATCTTGCTGCGCTGCGCGCGCAGGTTGACCGGTGAGCGGCGGGCGGGCCGTCGAGGATCAACAGCCGAGGCGCGGGGCGTGGTTGCAGGACCGGGGCCACACAGGCCGATACCTGTCGTGGCTTGGCAAGGCGGCCCAAACTCAGGATCACGATAGTTCGGGACATTGGTCGGAGCGAGAGGATTCGAACCTCCGACCCCCTGCTCCCGAAGCAGGTGCGCTACCAGACTGCGCTACGCTCCGACCGTGGCGGGGAAGTACCGCGTGGCGGTGGGGTTTGCAAGGGGGCGCGGCGGCGGCGTGGCGGGATTCTGTAGGGGTCAGGAAGGATCGGTGCGCTCGCGCGCCTTGGCGGCCCGGCTGTCGAAGAATTTGAGCCATGCGGACGAGCGGGGTTGCAGGCCAAGGTCGAATTCGGCGCGCGTCTCGGTAACGGGCCTCGTGGCGGAGACGGCGGGCGTGCCCTCACGCAGGACGATGTAAATCCCGGAGGCGATGATGATGACGGTGCCGACCAGTGTCCAGAGGTCGCTTTTCTCATGAAAGATCAGCGCGCCGAAGATCGAGGCCCAGATGATCTGGCTGTATTGCATCGGCGCCACGATGGCGGCCTGCGCGCGGCGGTAGGCGGCGATGGAGATCACACCGGCGATGAAGCCCAGCGTCGACATGGCGGCGAGAAGCCCAAGGTGGTTGATCGGCAGGGGCTGGTAGACGAAGGGCAGGGCTATGCCCGCCACCACGGTGTTGGCGATCATCGGATAGAGCATGATGACGACCGAGCGTTCGGATTGCCCGGTCATCCGCACCAGAACCGAGTTGATCGCGAAGATCACCGCCGCACCGATCGCCGCCAGATGGCCGAGCCCCAGATGCGATTGGCCGGGGCGCAGCACGACGATGACGCCGAGCAGGCCCACGACTATGGCAATGCCCCGGTGCAGGCCGACCTTCTCGCCCAGCATGGGGATGGCGAAGAGGGTGATGAGCAGGGGGGAGGCGAAGAAGATCGGATAGGCCTCACTCATCGGCAGTTTGGCGAAGGCGTAAAAGCCGCAGAGCGCGTTGATGACGACGAGGCCGGAGCGCAGCAGGGTCATGACAGGCTTGCGCGGGATCAGGTTGCCCTCGGACCGGTCGGTCATCAGCATGAGGGCGACGAGCGGAAAGCCGAACAGGCTGGAGAAGAAGATGTTCTGAAACGGGCTGTAGCTGGCGCCCATGAATTTCACGATGGCATCCGACGTGGCGTAAATGCCGAAGGACAGCAGCGCCAGAAGTGCTCCGTTGAGGCTCGATTGCGGGGCCGGCATGGAAGACCTGATGTTCGGGGATGGGCGGATTGCCTCTGCAGGGCCTGCGGCCAAACAGGGCGGAGTTCAAGGGTAAAAGGCTTTACGCCATGGATTTGACGGACGGCCTGCGCCCGGCCGCGAACAGAAGCATCAGTCCTGCGGCGATGATGACGCCGATGCCAAGGGCGGTGGCGAGCGAGGGCCGCTCTCCCCAGAAGAGCAGGCCGAGAGCGCTGGCCCACATGATCTGGCTGTATTGCATGGGCGCGACGACAATGGCCGGCGCGGCACGATAGGCCGCTATGATGAAAAGGCCGCCGGCGGTGCCGAGAAAGCCCATCAGCAGGCCAATCTGCCAGTCATGCAGCGACAGGGGATGCCAGACGAAGGGCATGATCGCCCCGGCCCCGATGGCCTGGACCAGCACAGGATAGAACAGGATGACGCCCGACTTCTCGCGATGTCCGATCTTGCGCAAGAGCAACGAGTTCAGCGCACCGGTCACGGCGCCGCAGATGGCTGTCAGGTGGGCCAGTTGGAAATGCGTGGTGCCCGGTTGCAGGGCGATCAGCACACCGCCGAAGCCGAGAAGGATGATCATGCCGCGGACCGGGTCAATCGGCTCGCCCAGCAGGGGCCAGGCGAGCAGGGTGATGATCAGCGGCATGGTGAAGAAGATGGCGTAGCATTGCGCCAGCGGCAGGTGGGTGAAGGTATAGGTGACAAAGCCACTGCCAAAGAGCGTGATCAGCACGCGCGCTGCCGTCAGCCAGGGCAGGGCGGGTTTCAGGCTGGCCTTGCGATCCATCCAGAAGATCTGGCCGAGCACGAAGGGCAAGGTGCAGACGGCGGCGAAGAACATGACCTGAAACGAATTCAGGTCCTGCCCAAGCGCCTTGATCGACACATCGGAACAGGCATAGGCGCAAAATGCCGCCAGCGACAAAAGTGCGCCGCGCAGGGGGGTGGGGGACGTGGACATGCCTTGGTATGCAGGCCAATTGTAAAGAATACGCGTCCGTGACCGTCACGGACGCGTCGTTTTTCCTGAAAACATCACCGGAAGGCGAATGGGCTTAAAGGCTGGCGTCGAGTGCCGCGATGACGGCGTCGCCCATCTGGCTGGTCGAGACCGGAGTGCCACCCTCGGGGCCCATCAGATCGGCGGTGCGAACGCCATCGGCGAGGACTTTTTCCACGGCCTTCTCGACGCGGGTCGCCTCGTCACCGAGGTCAAAGGAGTAGCGCAGCGCCATGGCGAAGGACAGGATGCAGGCGATCGGGTTGGCTTTGCCGGTGCCGGCGATGTCGGGGGCGGAGCCATGGACGGGTTCATACAGCGCCTTCGGGCGGCCGTTGGCTTGCGGCAGGCCGAGGCTTGCCGACGGGAGCATCCCCAACGAGCCGGTCAGCATGGCAGCCATGTCGGACAGTAGGTCGCCGAACAGGTTGTCGGTCACGATGACGTCGAACTGCTTGGGCCAGCGGCACAGCTGCATGGCGCCCGCGTCGGCGTACATATGGGTCAGGGCGACGTCGGGATATTCCTTGTCGTGGATTTCCTGCACCACGTCGCGCCACAGGATGCCGGATTCCATGACGTTGGCCTTCTCCATCGAGCAGACCTTGTTGGAGCGCTTGCGGGCGAGTTCGAAAGCACTGCGGGCGACGCGGGCGATTTCGGATTCGGTGTAGCGCTGAGTGTTGATGCCGACCCGCTCGTTGCCTTCCACGAAAATCCCGCGCGGTTCGCCGAAATAGACGCCCGAGGTCAGTTCGCGGACGATGACGATATCGAGGCCTGAGACGACCTCTTTCTTGAGGCTGGAGAAATCGGCCAAGGCGTCAAAGCACTGGGCGGGGCGCAGGTTGGAGAAGAGGTCCATCTCCTTGCGAAGGCGCAGAAGGCCGCGCTCGGGCTTCACCGAGAAATCCAGCTTGTCGTATTTCGGGCCGCCGACGGCACCCAGCAGAACGCAGTCGGCCTCTTGCGCCTTGGCCATGGTGGCATCGGTCAGGGGCGTGCCGTGGGCGTCATAGGCGCAGCCGCCGACGAGGTCTTCGGAGACATCAAAGCTGATGCCGCGCTTGGCGTCGAACCAGGTGATGATCTTCTTGACCTCGGCCATGACTTCCGGGCCGATGCCGTCACCGGCGAGGATGAGGATTGAGGGATTGGCCATGGCGGGCTCCTGATAAATTGTCCGGGTTGGCCTAACGGGTGGGGCGCGCGGGGTCAAGGTGGCGATGGGCGCGGACCTGCCGATGCAGCACTTTGGCGGGGCGCGTTTCCGCTTGGCCGCCGCGTCGGGTTTGACGGAGGGGCCGGGCTGCCGGAAGCTGGGCCCATTCAGAGGGGGTTCGCGCCATGTTGACACGCCGCCAGTTTCACAGCCGCCTGTTTGCAGCCCTTGCCGCTGCCGCCCTGCCCGTGCCGGGATTTGCGGCCAGCCGGGAGGCGGACCTGTACCTGAACCGGCTGAGCTTTGGCGCCACGCCGGAAGACCGTGCGGGGTTTGGCGGGCCTGTGGCCTGGCTGGAGGAGCAGCTTGCGCTTGCCGCAAGCGACCCCGGTCTGGACAAGCGGCTGGCCAAGGCGCGGCTGCGCATCAGCTATGAGGCGGGCGGGGATGAGAACGGCCACAAATGGCGGGCCTTGGATGAGTTGCGGCCATTGGGGCTGGGCCGCGACCCGGCGGAGCTTTTGTACTGCATCGACTGGGAGCAGGGCATGGACTACGCCGAACGCGCCCGCCCGGCGAATGAGGTGGTGGCGGCCTCCATCATCCGGGCCGTGCACGCCAAGGCGCAACTGCGCGAGATGATGACGCAATTCTGGCATGACCATTTCAACGTGAACGCCCAGAAGGATGAATTCTGCGCGGCCTTCTTTGCCAGCCATGATGCCCTGATGCGCGAAAATGCCTTTGGCAATTTCCGGGTGCTGCTGGGCGGCGTCGCGCGGTCTCCGGCGATGCTGTACTATCTGAACAACGCCGACAGCCGCGCCTCTCCGGCCAATGAGAACTTCGCGCGGGAATTGCTGGAGTTGCACACTCTGGGCGCGGGGAACTATCTGAATGACGTTTATGACAACTGGCATGTGGTGCCGAAGGGGCCGGACGGGATGGCCTTGGGCTATCTCGACCTCGATGTGTACGAGGTGGCGCGGGCCTTTACCGGATGGTCGGTCGGGGATGGCCGCTATATTTCGGAAGGGGTGAATGCCGGAAAGACCGGGCGGTTTGAATATGTCGAGGCCTGGCATGACCCCTATCAGAAGCGGGTGCTGGGGGTGGAGTTCGATCCCAACCGCGCGCCCTTGGCGGATGGCGAGCAGGTGCTGGACATGCTGGCCGGCCATTCGGGGACGGCGCGGTTTGTCTGCAGCAAGATCGCACGGCGGCTGTTGCACGATCAGCCCGAAGCCGGGTTGGTGGAGGATTTGGCGGCGGTGTTTCTGGCGGCCAAGGACGCGCCGGACCAGATCGCGCAGGTGATCCGGTCCTTGGTGCTGGACCCGCGCTTTGCAAGGACCCCGCCGGGCAAGCTGCGACGGCCGTTCGAGGTTCTGGCGGGTTTGTACCGGGCGACCGGGGCAGAGGTGACGGGCACCGAGAACGCGCAGCAGTGGCAGTTGATGCGGGCGGGCTGGCGGCAGCATGAATACGGTCCGCCGACCGGGCATCCAGATACGCTCGACAAATGGACGGGGGCCAGCAGTTTGAACCGGGTGGTGGACTTGGCACTTTACGCGCACGACGGGTGGTTTGGCGTGGCCTCGGTCGATTTCAGCGCTGCGCCGGGCGAAACTTTAGGCCAGTTCATCGCACGCTGGTCCGGGCGGTTTGGCGTCCCGGACACGGGGTTTGCGGCGGAGATGGGGGTTGATCCGGCTGCCCCGATGACCGACCTGACTGAGGAGGAGAGGAATGGGCTCGCCTCCGCCTCGATCGCTTTCGCGGCACTGACGCCGCAATTTCTGTTGCGTTAGGGGGACCCGATGGCACGAGACCCGATACTGGTGGTGGTGTTCCTGCGCGGCGGGGCGGATGGGTTGGGGCTGGTGTGTCCGTCAACCGACGAGAACCTGATTGCGGCGCGGCCCGAGGACTTGCGCGTGTTACGTAAAGGCGACGCGGCGGGACGCAAGATCAGGCAGGATGTGGCGGATGTGGAGTTCCGCTTTCATCAGGCGCTGAAACCCTTTGGCGAATTGTATGAGGCGGGGGATTTGAGCCTGATCCACGCCTCGGGCCTGACGGAGGCGACGCGCAGCCATTTTGACGCGGAGGCGCGGATCGAGCGGGGCATTCCGGGCGGGCAGCCGCCGGGGGACCCTTCGGGCTGGATCGGGCGGTGGTTGGCTGCGGCGGCACCGGAGGGGCCGATGCCGGCTTTGGCGGTGGGAACCGAGCAGCCTGCCAGTTTGCTGGGATCCAACGCGGCCGTATCGGAGATTCTGGGCGATCTGATTGTGGCGTCCGGGCATTGGCTGGCTCCGGCGGTGCGAGCGCGGCTTGCGTCGGGCTTTGGCGATCATGGGCCCTTGGCTGCACCGATGGAAGGGCTGTTGCACCTGTCGCGGATGGTGGGCGAACGGCTCTGGTCCGAGACGGATCAGGCCTTGCTGGAATACAAGCCGACAGTGGCCTATCCGGAAAACCCGCTGACGCCGTCCTTGATGACGGTGGCGCAGGCGATCAAGCAGGATATGGGGCTTCGGGTGGCGACGGTGGATTTCGACGGCTGGGATACCCATGTGGCGCAGACCGGGCAGTTTGCCGAGAAGGCCGGGTGGCTGGCAGGATCGGTCTTGGCGTTCTGGCGCGATCTGGGCAAGTTGCAGCAGGATGTCTCTCTGGTTGTGATGAGCGAGTTCGGGCGGCGGTTGCGGTCGAACTCGGCGGGCGGGACGGATCATGGGCGGGGCAATGTGATGTTCGTGCTGGGTCCACAGGCCAAGGGCGGGCGGATGGTGGGGCGCTGGCCGGGGCTGGCCAACGAGGTGCTGGAAGAGGGTGCCGATCTGGCCGTGGTTACCGACTACCGGACGGTCTTGTGCGAGGTTCTCGCCGGGCATATGGGGCTGGCCGATGTGGGCGCGGTGTTCCCCGGGTTCAAGCCGCAATCTTTGGGGCTGTGGGGTTAGGCTTGGGGGCTCAGGTTTGAGGAATTGGGCTTAAGTGTGCGGAACGCCTCGGCCAGATGGTCCATCACGCGGCGGATGCGGGGGTTCTGGCGCAGCGCCTCAGGTGCCGTCAGCCAGACCGGGAGCGCAGGGAGTTTCAGGAAGGCGGCCACGCGCTCCATCGTGGGATCGGCATCGCCGATGAGGGTTTGCGTGGCGCCCAGACCGCACCCGGCACGCACGAGGTTCCAGTAGACCACCTGATCGTCGCAGCGCACCGGGAAATCCTCACGCCGGCGCGACAGGCCAAGGTAGGTCAGCATCCGCAGCATGAGGTCGGACCGATCGAGCCCGATGATGTCGTGACGCTCCAACTCTTCGCCCGTCGTCGGGCGGCCGTGGCGGTCGAGGTACTCCTTGGCCCCGTACAAAGCCATCGGCAGGTCGGTCAGGTGGCGGGTGACGACGTCGTTCTGCGTGGGGCGGTACATGCGCAGCGCGATGTCGGCCTCGCGAAACAGGAGGTTTTCGGTGGAATCGGTGGGGACAAGTTCGATCTCGATGCCCGGCTCGGCCTCGCGCAGGCGGGCGATCATGGTGGGCAGGAGGTAGTGCGAGACGACCCGGCTGGCGGTAAGGCGGACGGTGCCCTTGTGGCTTTCCTGCCGGCCTGCGGCAAGGAGCGACAGTTGCGCTGCCGCCTGACGCATGGCCGTGGCGTCGGGGATCAGGGCGAGGGCGGCCTCGGTGGGCTGCAGGCCCTTGGCTTGCCGCGTGAAAAGTTTGGTGGAAAGCGCCGTTTCCAACTCTGCGATATGACGGCCCAATGTCGGCTGGCTGAGACTGAGGCTGCGCGCCGCGGCCGAGAGCGAGCCGGTCTCGGCCACGGCGAGGAAGGAACGGTACAGGGTCCAGTCAAGGTGATCCATACAGGAATGAATAGCTGATCTTTGGATTTCGGCAATACCCATGCGCGATCTTGGGGCGCATATTGGCTTCACACAACGGAAACAGGAGAAGATCATGGGTAAGGTGGTTCTGGTCCTCGGCGCTTCGGGGCTGTTTGGCGGCCATGCGGCGAAGGCTTTTGCGGCGGCGGGCTGGGAGGTGCGCAAGTTTCAGCGCGGCACCGATATGAAGGCTGCGGCCAAAGGTGCGGATGTGATCGTCAACGGGATGAACCCGCCGATGTATCACGATTGGGCGACGCTGATCCCGGCCATCACCAAGGAGGTGATCGCGGCGGCGGAAGCCTCGGGGGCGACCGTGATCGTTCCGGGGAATGTCTATGTCTTTGGCACCGAGCCGGGGCTTTGGGGGGCCGAAACACCGCATCATCCGGCCTCACGCAAGGGGGCGATCCGGGCGAAGATGGAGGCGGATTACCGGGCCGCGAGCCAGCGCGGCTGCCACGTGATCATCGTGCGCGGCGGAGACTATGTGGCGCCGGACGATCCGAAAAGCTTCTGGAACATGATGACGATGAAGGATCTGGCCAAGGGCAAGCTGGTCAGCATGACCGGGCCGGAGGTGAAGCGGGCCTATGCCTATCTGCCGGACATGGCGCGGATTGCCGTGGCCTTGGCCGAGAGACGGGCCGATCTGCCCGCTTTCACCGACCTGCCCTATGCCGGCTACACGCTGTCGATGGCGGATCTGAAAGCCCATCTGGAGCGGTTGACGGGGCAAAGCCTGACGATCAGCCGGTTCGGCTGGTGGCAGATGACGCTGCTTTCGCCCTTCTGGGAGTTGGCGCGGGAATTGCGCGAAATGCGGTACCTGTATGACCACGCGCATGGTCTGGACCCGGCCCCCTTGGCCAAGACCCTGCCCGAGTTCCGTGCCACGCCGCTGGACGTCATCCTGCGCGAAGAGATCGCAGCGCTGGTGCCGGTTCAGGGCAAGGTCAGCTTGGCCCAGACTGGACGGTGAGGGCTGGCCAGGGCCAGCGTGGCGGCGAAGGGATCACTGTCGGCGGGCCACATCACGCCCGCCTGCCGCACGGTGATGTCGATGGAGGGCAGGATCACGTCCAGACGCAATCCGATCGGGGTCTTGCCGACAAGGGCGGTGTCGAGCGCGGGGTCGCCGTGCTGGCCTGCGTCGATGTGGCCCGAGGTCCCCTTGGGCTGCGGGTCCTGCAGGTGAGGCGAGGACAGCAGCGCCTGCAAAGCCTCGTGCCGGCCATCGCCGTCGGCGGGGTCGGTGTTCGGCTCTCCCATCAGGACATAGGGGGCGGCGGGCGGCGGATAGGTTGCGTCCGGACCCTGCGGCAGGTCGCCTGCAAGCAGGTGGAGCCAGAGCGCCGCCTCATCCGCATTGCGGCGGCCGTTGCGGTCTTCCGGGCCGTCGAACATCGGCGGCGTGGCGGCCCAGACCATGAGCTTCAGGCTGCGGCCCGCCGCATAGGTGACCGGCACGACGTAGTGGCCAGAGGTCGACAGGCGCTGCAGCAGGGTTTCGGGCGAGGTCATGTCCGGTGGCAGGTGGGCACCGGGCAGGTCTTTCCACAGAAGTTCGGTCAGGTTGACGATCTGCGCGCGGTCGATCGGCAGGCGGGACAGGATCGCCATGCCGTCCTGACCGGCAAAGCGGCCATAGGCTTGCGCATCCCTCGGGCCGCTGAGCAGACCATCGTGGTTGAGGTCAAGCCATGTCGGAATGCCGGTATTGGGTTGCAGCGCCAGCGCATCGGGATAGACCACTTGCACAGCGCCGAGACGTTTCTGCAAAGCGGCAAGGGCCGCGCCGTCATAGTCATAGTCGATGCCGGTCAGCAGCAGGACATCGGCATCAAGATGGGCGATCACGGCGATTTCAGCCTCGACCTGCGGATCATCGCCGCGGGTCAGGTGTTGCAGGGTGATGCCGGGACCGGACCGGGTCAGACCGACGTCATAGGTGGCAATCGTGATATCCTTGGCGAAGGCCGCCGGAGCCGCCAGGGCGAAGGCCGCCGGAGCCACCAGCAGCCAAAGCAGCAGGATCAGACGGGCGCGTATTGCCCATCGGAATCGGCGCCGCCCGCCGCCAGTCGCCGGGCGAGGATCATGTCCGCCACGCGACCCATGGCGATGCCGCGCATGAACAGGCTGGCGGGAAGGAATGACCATGCTGTCATCGTCCAGATCAGGGTTTGGGATGTGGTCAAAGCCAGCGGCTGAAACCCCACCGAAGCAATCTCCACGACCGCAGGGATCACGAAGGGCAACAAGAACCCCAGGGCGATGTTGATCCGCGCATCACGGTTGAGCCGGGCCACGACGTCTCCGCCAGAGGTTGGGTCGAATGTAGGCAGATTGACCCAGACATTAAAGGGCCGATCGCGGCGCGGCCAGTTGCCGGTGCGCATCTGAATCACGAAGACGGCCAGTGATATCAGCGAGATGAGGTAAGACATTCCCGCTGCGGTGCGGACAGCGCCCACCTGCGCCTCGGTCGCCGAAGCGGCCATCATCAGCGTGGCCAGCCGGACCGGACTATAGGGGAAATCCATGGACATGCCGATCAAGGCCCCCACGGCATGGATCAATTCGGTCAGGGTCGAGGGATGCACGCGGCCCCGCTCGATCGCCGAAAGGCAGAACACGGTGGCGAACAGCATCAGAAAGCGGATGCGGTTGAAGGGCGGCGCATCACGGAACTCCACCAGTCCGGGATAGATCGCATTGTATTCGACAAAGGTCAGCGCTCCGATGAACAGCGCCACAAGGGCCACCATCTGCTGGCTGTCCGCGCGCGGATCGGCCAGAAGGACCGTGGGTGTGGCGACGACAAGCATCACCAAGACAGCCCGCATCGCTGCGCCTGAAAGCCGCGTCATCACGTCGCCCGTTCCCCTTTGCCAGACGAATTTGGTGCTTTGCCAAACCCTTGTTCCAGCTTCGATCCACACAGTGTGGTGGATCGCCCCAATCTTGCCCAATTCTTGCCTTCTTTCCCCAAGCCTCGCAACTGTCCTGATCAGTAGGCTTCAGGCGAGCGACATTTTGAGGGTTGGGGTGTTGCAGGATTGAATCAATTTTGAGGTAATAAGAAGGCATGGCGGAGGGTATACCTCCGCCATGCACGACATATTGTGGTATCTGGGTATCGACGCCCCAAGTGCCGCAGGCGTCAAGCGTCTCAGGCCCCAATCTTCTCAGGCCCAGGGACGCAGGGAACCCGCCTTCTTTTCATAGCTGTCGATGGCGTTGGCCTTTTCCATGGTCAGGCCGATGTCGTCCAGCCCGTTGATCAGGCAGTGCTTGCGGTGGCTGTCGACCTGGAACGGGAAAACGCGGCCGTCGGAGGTGGTGACGGTCTGCGCTTCCAGATCGATGGTCTGGCGGGCGTTGGCGCCCTTCTTGGCATCCTCCATCAGCGCATCGACCACATCCTGCGGCATCACGATCGGCAAGATGCCGTTTTTGAAGCAATTGTTGTAGAAGATGTCGGCAAAACTGGTGGAGATGACGCAGCGGATACCGAAGTCCAACAGCGCCCAAGGCGCATGTTCGCGCGACGACCCGCAGCCGAAGTTCTCGCCGGCGACGAGGATCTCGGCGTGGCGGTAGGCGGGTTGGTTCAGCACGAACTCCGGGATCTCAGCCCCGTCGAGCGTGTAGCGCATCTCGTCAAACAGGTTCTTGCCAAGGCCGGTGCGGGCGATGGTTTTCAGGAACTGCTTGGGGATGATCATGTCGGTGTCGATGTTAACCAAGGCCATGGGGGCCGCGATGCCGGTCAGTTTGGTGAATTTATCCATCTTCGTTTCCAATCGGTGAACACAAGGCGCGTTGCCTTGCAGTGTGTCTTCCTTCCGTCTTCCTTCTGTCTTCCTTGGGTGAAGACAAACCGGGAGACGCCAAGCCTTTTGGCGCTCCCCGGCGGGATCAGACGGTTTCCGTCATCATCTCACGCACGTCGGTCAGGTGACCGGTGATGGCTGCCGCAGCGGCCATGGCGGGCGACAACAGGTGCGTGCGCCCTCCCCTGCCCTGACGGCCTTCGAAGTTGCGGTTGGACGTGGCCGCACAGCGCTCGCCCGGGGCCAGTTGGTCGGGGTTCATGGCCAAGCACATCGAGCAGCCCGCCAGACGCCATTCGAAACCGGCGTCGAGGAAGATCTGCGCGAGACCCTCTTCTTCCGCCTGCGCGCGCACCAGTCCCGAACCGGGGACAACCATCGCACGGATGCCGTCTTTCTTCTTCTTGCCCTTCAGGATGGCAGCCGCGGCGCGGAGGTCTTCGATGCGGCCGTTGGTGCAGGAGCCGATGAAGACGGTGTCGATCTTGATGTCAGACAGTTTCTGACCCGGCGTCAGGCCCATGTAATCCAGGGAGCGCTGGACGGCGTCCACTTTGCCGCCGGTGAAGTCAGAAGGCGAGGGCACCACGCCGGTGATCGGCAAGACGTCCTCGGGCGAGGTGCCCCAGGTGACGACCGGGGCGATGTCTTCGCCCTTCAGGGCGATGACCTTGTCCCAATGGGCGTCGTCATCGGAAAAGAGGGTCTTCCAATAGGCGACGGCGGCCTCCCAAGCGGCACCTTTGGGCGCGTGAGGGCGGCCCATGCAATAGGCATAAGTCTTTTCGTCTGGCGCGATTAGGCCGGCGCGGGCACCGCCCTCGATCGCCATGTTGCAGACGGTCATGCGACCTTCCATCGACAGGTCACGGATGGCTTGGCCACAGTATTCGATGACATAGCCGGTGCCGCCTGCGGTGCCGGTGGCGCCGATGACCGACAGGGTGATGTCCTTGGCGGTGACGCCGGGCAGCAGGTGGCCGGTGATTTCCACCTTGAAGTTCTTGGCCTTTCGCTGGATCAGTGTTTGCGTCGCCAGCACGTGTTCAACTTCCGAGGTGCCGATGCCATGCGCCAGCGAGCCGAACGCGCCGTGGGTGGCGGTGTGGCTGTCGCCGCAGACAACGGTCATGCCGGGCAGGGTCCAGCCTTGTTCGGGTCCGACGATGTGGACGATGCCTTGGCGGACGTCAGACACCGGGTAGTAGTTGATGCCGAAGTCTTTCGCGTTCTTGTCGAGGGCGGCCACTTGGATGCGGCTGTCCTCGGTCATCGTCGCGGCGTTGGCGCGGTCCAGCGTGGTGGGCACGTTGTGATCCGGCACGGCGATGGTCTTTTGCGGCGCGCGGACCTTGCGGCCCGTCAGGCGCAGGCCTTCGAAGGCTTGCGGGCTGGTGACTTCGTGCACCAGATGGCGGTCGATATAAAGCAGGCAGGTGCCGTCTGCGGCCTCTTCAACCAGATGGTCGTCCCAGATTTTGTCGTACAGCGTGCGAGCGGTCATGGCTCATCCTTGGGTGTTGGGAATGCGGGAAATCGGTCACGAGGGCGTGGTCGCCCCAAGACAGCCGTCAGCGGTGCGCTAGCACTGTGTGCTGCGCGCCTTGAAACCGCCAAGGCAGGCGGTCGTGGTCGGCGATGTCGAAAAACCTGATCATGGCGCAGGTTTTACGCGGTTCTGCGATTTCTGGCAAGCGGACACTCAACGAAGGCCGGGTTAGAACCGGGCGAATTTGCCGTGTTCAACCTCGCGCTCTCGCTGTTCAAGGTCATAGCGGCTGACGGCTTGGTTCAGATAGGCCATCTCGTCCTCGCGGCGGCTTGTGCGGCGCGGGAACAGAGCTTGGAACAGGGTCATGGCTGGTCTCCTTTGTCCCTCCCTGCATCCAATATGCTGCGCTGCGGCGTCCGGGAAAAGGGCCAAGCCTGACGTGGTGTCATGCAGAGGTTGCATGGCTGGCGAAACGGGCGCATAGGCCATTGCTTGCCATGAGCTGACAAAAGTCCGTGGCATCGGCAGGCCGCCGCTCCATAGTGGTCGCAGGGGGCCCATCATGAAGATCACACGTCTGTTTGCGATTATGGCCATTGGCATTGCGGGACTTGCGGCAGAGGAGAGCGCCATGGCTGACAGTTACAAATCCACCGAGACGCCGAAGTATACGGTGGAAAAGGTCGATGGCGCGGTTGAGTTGCGCGTTTATGCGCCGCGCATCATGGCCGAGGTTACGGTGACGGGGTCTCGCAGTTCCGCGATCAACACGGGGTTCCGGGTGCTGGCGGCCTATATCTTCGGGGCCAACGAGGGTGGGGCGAAGGTGGCGATGACGACCCCGGTCACGCAGGTGCCGGGGGCGACGATTGCGATGACCACACCGGTGACGCAGATGGCGCGGGATGGCAACTGGCTGGTGCAGTTCATGATGCCGGGGGAATACACGCTTGCCACGCTGCCGAAGCCAAAAGACGATCATATCCGTTTCGTGCCGGTGCCGGGCAACCGGCAGGTGGTGGTGCGATTCTCGGGGTTGGCGGGCGAGGGTGTTCTGGCGTCGCATGAAGGCGAGTTGCGGTCCTGGGCGCGGGGTCAGGGCCTCAAGGTGACCGCCGGGCCCTTCTATTACTTCTATGATCCGCCGTGGACGCTGCCGTGGAACCGCCGCAACGAGGTGGCTTTCGTGGTGCAATAGCTTGCGCCTTGGCCGATTCGCCGTTAAGCGCGCACGCTTGTCCCTTGGACCGGGCTTTCATTGAGGTTTGTCGCCTTGACTGATATGCTGCAGCCAAACCTCGCGCCGGGGTCTGATCGGCGCGCTTCCTTGGAGGACGTTGTCCTGTCTCATTCTGACCCTGCGACCGGCTTGCCGGTCGGGCCGCGGCCCGAGCGCCATGCCGCTGCCGCAACACTCGACTATTCATCGGAAGACGTGCTGGCTGAGGTCATGGCCTCGCTGGATGACGACAAGGCCGAAGAGGTCGTGCAGATCGATTTGCGCGGGCGTTCGGATGTGGCGGATTACATGGTGATCTGCTCGGGTCGGTCGACCCGTCAGGTCGCCTCGATTGCCGACAAGCTGTCGGACCGCTTGAAGGACAAGTTCAAGATGGGCGCGAAGATGGAAGGCAAGGAAACCGGCGATTGGGTCCTGATCGACGGCAGCGACGTGATCATCCACGTCTTCCGGCCCGAAGTGCGCGAGTTCTATCAGTTGGAAAAGATGTGGGTGCCCTCGGCGGCGCATCGGACCGACACGGATGCCGCCGTCTAAATGCGGGTGCATCTGATTGCGGTGGGGCGGCTGAGAGCCGGGCCTGAGCGCGATCTGGTGGATGATTATGTCTTGAGGTTCGACAGGACCGGGCGGCCCTTGGGGCTTGGCCCGGCTGTTGAACATGAGGTCGAGGACAAGAAGAACCTCGGGCCGGGGGCGGAGGCGGAGCTATTGGCGCGGGCGGTGCCCTCCGGGGCGGTTCTGGTGACGCTGGATGAGCGGGGCCGCGTGATGACCTCGCCGGAGTTTGCCGGGATGCTGGCGAAGTGGCGCGATGGCGGGCGGCAGGATGTGGCCTTTGTCATCGGCGGGGCGGATGGGATTGATCCGGGGTTGCGGGCCAAGGCAGACGCCTCGGTCAGCTTCGGGGCGATGGTTTGGCCGCATATGCTGGTTCGGGTCATGCTGGCCGAACAATTGTACCGGGCGGCGACGATCTTGAGCGGCGGGCCGTATCATCGGGCGTGATTGCACGCGTGCAATCATTGGTAAGGCATTGTTTTATAGTTACTTTCCAAATTCTGTTTACCTATCGTTAACCTGAACCCCGAGGCCGCAGATGACCGTGCATGAAGATCACAGCTTTCGGACGTGGCAGGCGGTCGGTGATCTGGTGCATCATGTGAAGCCCTTGTTGGCCGTGCATCTTGGCGCTGTGGCTGAGGCCTCTGGCCTGTCGATCCGGGCGGCGGGGGCGGCGGTTGGACGGCTGCGGGATGATCATTTCCGCTTTGCGGATGAGACGGCGGCGCTGCGGGAGGGGCTGGAGGCTCTGGCTTTGACGCGGGGTGAGGGGTTTGACTTGGCCGTGGTGACGCTGTTGGCGGATGTTTTGCAGACCCGGCACGGCAACGGGCTGCTCGCGGAGGTTTGGACAGAGGCCAAGCTGCGGTTGCGGGATTGGCCGGACACTTTGCGCGCAGCGGTGGCGAATGGGCTGCGGCGGGCGGTGGAGTTGGGGGCGATTGAGCTTGAAGCGCCCTCTGACGACGAATGCCTGACCCGGGGTGCCGACGCTATTGCCCCTGCGCTGCTGCGCATCGTGCGGGCGATGCGGCCGGATGAGTTGTTGGCGGTGGCAGCGGCGGATGACGGGCAGGAGGCGGAGCGGCATCTGGCGGCGCTGAAAGAGATGATCCGCCACCGGGACGGGATCTTCCTGCCGGATGAGGACGAATACCCGCTGGAGGTTGTCGCACGGACGGCGCTTGGGGCGGACAATCCGGGATTTGAAGGCTGCACGGCGCTGCTGTTGCTTAACCTCCTCAAGACAGGCCTTACGGATCCGGGGTTCGATTGGAAATGGGAGAGGCTGGCTGCGGCCTATGGCGCGCTGCGACCCTCGGCACGAGACCCGATCCTCGCGGCGATCCGGCATCTCTATGAAACGGGTCCCGATTTTCTCGGATCTTCAGAGGCCGATTTTCAGGCCGGGCTGATCATCACGGTGGTGGATGAGGTTCTGTGACGCCTGTCTCAGTCATCACATCACCGGTCATGATTGCTCTACCTGCTTTGGGATATTAGAAGAGCCTGAAGCCTTTGAAGGATACCCCCATGACCGCCCATAAACCCGTTGTTCTGTGCATTCTGGATGGCTGGGGGATTGGGGCCAATCCGGCGGTTTCGGCCCCGGCGCAGGCGCAGGTGCCGAACTTCAACCGGATTTGGGAGACGTGCCCGCACTCGACGCTGACGACCTTCGGGCCGCAGGTCGGCTTGCCGACGGGGCAGATGGGGAACTCCGAGGTGGGGCATACCAACATCGGGGCCGGGCGGATTGTGGCGATGGATCTGGGGGCGATTGATCTGGCCATCGAGGATGGGTCGTTTGCTGCGAACGAGGCTTTGGTGGGGTTTATCGCCAAGATGAAAGCTTCGGGCGGGACGGCGCATCTGATGGGGGTTGTGTCGAACGGCGGGGTGCATGGGCATATTCTGCAGGTGCTGGCGGCCTGTCGGGCGATCACGGCGGCGGGCGTGCCGGTGGTTTTGCATGCGATCACCGATGGGCGCGATGTGGCGCCGGATTCGGCTGTGCGGTTTGTCGATGAACTGATGGCGGGTCTGCCAGCGGGGGCGAAGGTTGGCACGGTGATCGGGCGCTACTGGGCGATGGACCGGGACAATCGGTGGGAGCGGGTGGCGCGGGCCTATCAGGCGATGGTGAATGCCACGGGCGAGCACGCGGCGACGCCTGCGGCGGCGGTGGCAGCGTCCTACGCCAAGAAAGAGATGGACGAGTTCATCGCGCCGACGGTGATCGGCGATTATGCCGGGGCCAAGGATGGCGACGGGTATTTCTGTCTGAATTTCCGGTCGGACCGGGCGCGGGAGATTCTGGCGGCTTTGGGCGACCCGGAGTTTCAGGGGTTTGAGACGGGCAAAAGGCCGGTCTGGGCGGCGATGCTGGGGATGGTGGAGTATTCCACCACGCACAACACCTATATGACGACGGCGTTTCCGGCGCGGTCCTTGCCGAATACGATTGGGGAATGGGTGGCCTCGCATGGGTTGACGCAGCTGCGGTTGGCCGAGACGGAGAAATATCCGCATGTCACCTTCTTCCTGAACGGGGGCCGTGAGGTGCCGTTTGCGGGCGAGGATCGCTATATGGCGCAATCGCCCAAGGTCGCGACCTATGACTTGCAGCCGGAAATGAGTGCGGCGGAGGTGGCGGCGCATTTGGTGCTGGGCATCGACAAGGGGTATGACCTGATCGTGGTCAACTTCGCCAATCCGGATATGGTGGGGCATACGGGAAGCCTGCCCGCCGCGATCAAGGCTTGCGAGGCGGTAGACCTTGGTTTGGGGCTGGCATTGGCCGCGTTGCAGAAGGCGGGGGGGGCGATGATCGTCACGGCGGATCATGGCAATTGCGAGTTGATGGTCGATCCGGTGACCGGCGGGCCGCATACCTCACACACCGTGAACCCGGTGCCGGTGGTGCTGGTGGGTGGGCCCGAGGGGGCGAAGCTGCGCGATGGCGGCAAGCTGGCCGATCTGGCGCCGACGCTGCTGGCGCTGATGGGGTTGCCGCAGCCGGTGGAGATGACGGGAAAGAGTTTGCTTCTGGCATGATCAAAGCGCTGGCCTTGGCTATCCTGCTTGCGTCGCCGGTGGCGGCGCAGGATGCATCGCCGGAGGTGGTGGGCGATGTGGCGAAGGCGGCGCTGAAAGCCTCCACCGATCTGGGCGAGGCGGTCAAGGCGCTGGAGGCGGCGGAGGCGGCCAAGGACCGGGTTGCGGCGCTGACCACGACGATCCGCGCCTATGAGGCGGGGCTGGCGGCGCTGCGCGAGGCGATGCGGCAGGCGGAACTGCGCGAAAGCTCCTTGAGCATCCAGTTTCAGGCCAAACGGGGCGAGGTGTCGCAACTGCTGGGGGTGCTGGCGGGGCTGGATGCCAATCCGGGCCCGTTGCTGCTGCTGCATCCGGACGGGCCCTTGGGCACCGTGCGGTCAGGGATGATTCTGGCCGAGGTGGCGCCGGACTTGCAGACGGAAGCGGCGGCGCTCAAGCAGGATCTGACGGAGCTGCGCGACCTGCGCGCCCTGCAGGCGGCCGCGCAGACGACGCTGGGCGAGGGGCTGACCCGGGTGCAAATGGCGCGCACCGATCTGTCACAGGCCATGTCCGACCGGACCGCCCTGCCGAAACGGATCACCGAGGACCCGGCGGCCCTGCAATCCTTGCTGGACAGCGCCAAGACGCTGGCGGGTTTTGCCAAGGGCTTGGGCGTGCCGGACAGCAGCGTTCAGGGTTTTGCCGCGGCAAAGGGCACTTTGGTCTGGCCCGCTTTGGGGCATATTCTCCTGCATGCGGGCGAAACCGATGCCAAAGGGGTCACCAAGCCTGGGGTGACGCTGGCGACACGGCCACTGGCCCTGGTGACGGCGCCTTGGGCCGGGACGATTCGCTACCGGGGGCCGTTGCTCGACTACGGAAATGTGATGATACTGGAGCCGGGACAGGGCTATCTACTGGTTATGGCTGGACTCGATCAGGTTTATGGCGAGGTTGGCGATGTGGTGTCACGCGGGGCTGCGCTGGGGTTGATGGGCGGGACGGAGGAGACCTCTGCGGCAGGTGCCGCCGATATCCTGAGGCCTGCCGAAAACGGCGCTGGTGCAAGTGACAGCGAAACGCTTTATGTAGAACTGCGCAAGGGGGCTGAGGCCATCGACCCGATGGATTGGTTCGCCGCTAACGAGGAATAAAAAGGCATGAACAAGGTTCTGATGGCCGCTTTGGGCGGTACGGTGGCCGGGGCGCTGCTTGTGACGCAATTCGCCGGGCCGCTGATCGCCCAGGATGCAACGAAGAATGCTTCCGTCTATCAGCAGCTGGACCTGTTCGGCGATGCCTTCGAGCGCATCCGCAGCCAGTATGTCGAGCAAGTTGACAGCCAGAAGCTGATCGAAGCGGCGATCAACGGCATGCTCTCCTCGCTGGACCCGCATTCCAGCTACATGAACGCCAAGGATTATGCCGCGATGCAGGTCCAGACCAAGGGCGAGTTTGGCGGGCTTGGCATCGAGGTGACGATGCAGGACGGCTATATCAAGGTGGTCTCGCCGATTGACGGCACGCCGGCGGACAAGGCGGGGATCAAGACGGGCGACCTGATCATCAAGGTCGACGGCAAGTCGGTCAACGGGCTGACGATGGATCAGGCGGTCGATCTGATGCGCGGGCCGATCGGGTCGGAAGTGGTGGTCACCGTGGTGCGCGAGGGGACCAAGGACCCGTTCGACGTCTCGATCATCCGCGACACGATCAAGGTTGCCGCCGTCAAAGGCCGGCTGGAGGGCGATACCGTGGTGCTGCGTATCACCTCGTTCACGGATCAGACCGAAAGCGGGCTGGAGTCGGAACTGAAGAAAGCCGTGGATCAGGCGGGTGGTCTGGACAAGGTCAACGGTCTGGTGCTGGACCTGCGCAACAACCCGGGCGGATTGCTGATGCAGGCCATCCAGGTCTCGGACGCGTTCCTGAACGAGGGCGAGATCGTGTCGACCCGGGGCCGCAATCCGAAAGACAACGAACGGTTCAATGCGACCAAGGGCGATCTGATCAACGGCAAGCCGATCGTGGTGCTGATCAACGGCGGCTCGGCCTCGGCGTCGGAAATCGTGGCGGGGGCCTTGCAGGACCATCACCGCGTGATCGTGGTGGGGACCAAGAGCTTCGGCAAGGGGTCGGTCCAGACCATCCTGCCGGTGCGCGGCGACGGGGCGATGCGTCTGACGACGGCGCGGTATTACACGCCCTCGGGCCGGTCGATCCAGGCTTTGGGCGTGATGCCGGATATCGTGGTGAACCAGCCGGTGGTGGATCCGAATGCCAAGCCGGTGGATACGGCCAAGGACCCGAACAAGATGACCTCGGAAGCTGATCTGAACGGGATTCTGTCGAATGACTCGATGACCGATGAAGAGAAAAAGCAGCTTGAAGAGGAACGCGCCCGCACCGAAGAAGCCGCCAAGCTGCGCGACAGCGACTTCCAGCTGGCCTATGCCATCGACATCCTGCGCGGGCTGAACGCCGTGGCCAAGCAGCCGTGAGTTCCGATCTGCCCTATCGGCCCTGCGTGGGCGTGACCTTGATCAACCCTTCGGGGTTGATCTTCGCGGGGCGCCGTCTGGATGGTGGGGCCACGAAAGAGGGGGCGGAGGCCTGGCAAATGCCGCAGGGTGGGATCGACGCGGACGAAAAGCCCCGCGCCGCCGCCCTGCGCGAATTGGGCGAGGAAACCGGGGTGACGCCCGATCTGGTGGAGTTTGTGGCAAAATCAAAGGAGTGGCTGACCTATGATCTGCCGTCGGACCTGCTCGGCAAGGTCTGGGGCGGCAAGTACAGGGGGCAGCGGCAGCGCTGGTTCCTGTACCGGTTTACCGGCTCGGATGATCAGGTCAACATCGTGCAGCCGCATCAGGAGTTCGGGCAATGGCGCTGGATTGCGGCGGAGGAGATGCTGGCGCGGATCGTGCCCTTCAAGCGCGAGGTCTACGCGCAGGTGATCGCGGAGTTCCGCGCCCACCTGGCCTGAGCGGGGCTGGTTCGGGCTGAGACAGCGTCAGTGTCTGCCCGAGGCGATCCCGGTAATCTCGTCAAAACTGCGCGTCAGGCGGCGACGGACTGCATCGACCAAGGCCATGCGGTAAAGCCGCAGATAGACCGCGCGGTCCGCCCCGGCGTGGCGGGCCCGCAGAAGCCACTTCAGCGCCGCCAGCGCAAAGACCAGCCAGAAGAACACCGGCCCGGCCGCCACGCGGTAGGCCAGCAGGCTGTTGCGGTAGTTGTAATAGACCTTCCAGAGCGGGCGATAGATGTCGCCGCCGCCCTGCTGATAGGTGGCGCAGTCATGCTCGAACCGCACGACAGGAAGGAAGCCGACGCACCCGCCCTTGCGCGTCATGTTGAGCGTATAGATCACGTCATCGGCGTAGATGAACAGATCACCCTCTGGCAGGCCTGCGCGGGCCTGGCCCTGGCGCGACAGGAAGAAGCCGACGAAGGAGGTACCGTCGATCGGCACGGGCGCGTCGGAGGCATAATCGGCATCCTTCAGATGAAAGCCGCTCCGCCCGCCGAACAGGGTCTGGCGGAAATCGGCCAGATGCCAGAACGGGTTGCGCCACGGGCGGTTCATGTCGCAGATGCGGCCGTCGGGGTAGAAAACACCTGCGGCAATCGCCTCGTATCCCGCAGCCGCAGCGGCATCGGCGCGCGACAGGAAGGCTTGCAGAGCGCCGGGTTCGGGCCGCGCGTCGTCATCCATCAGCACGCACCAGTCAGGGTCGAAGCGGGCCCGCACCGCGCGCAGGCCCGCGGCAAACCCCCCAGCCCCGCCACCGTTCTGCGCCAGCCGCAGCACATGCAGGCGCGGGTCGGCGCGCGCGCGCAGAAGATCCGCAGTACCGTCGGTCGAGGCATTGTCGACGACGAGGATGGCATCGACCGTCTCGGCCATAAGGCGGTGCAGGGTGCGCCGCAGATGATCTTGCCGGTTATGGGTGACAACCAGCGCCACCAGACGCAGCTTGGCCGTGGCGGTGCGGTCCACCGCATCAGCAGCCGATGCCCCGGCCAGCAGGTTCATATCGGGCGCACCGCGAAGGCGGGCACCGGGGCGCCCTTGGCGGTATGATCGACAAAGGTGCGGGCAGTGTTCAGCGCCTCGCGGATTGTCACATCCATGTCGAGGTAGCGGTAGGTGCCCAGACGACCGACGAAGGTGACGCCAGTCTCAGCCTCGGCCCGCGTCACATAGGCTTTGAGCAGCTCCTGCTCCTCCATCAGGCGGATCGGGTAGTAGGGGATATCCTCCGGCCCGCAGAGGCGTGAGACTTCGCGGTACAGGACCGAACCTTCGTGGCTTTCCCAGGGGGAGAAGTGCTTGTGCTCGGTGATGCGCGTCCAGGGCACCTCCACCTCGCCATAGTTCATTACGGCACAGCCCTGATAATCGCCATGGTAGGTGAAGCGCTCGAAATCAAGCGTGCGATAGCCCAGACGGCCGATGTCATAGTCGTACCAGCCGTCCAAGGGACCGGAATAGAACACATGGTCGTAGACGCCCGCCTGATCACGGGTGAAACGGGTGTTCAGATGAACCGTGATGCCCGGATGATCCAGAATCCGCTCCACCATTGCGGTGTAACCGTTCTGCGGCATGCCCTGAAATTTGTGGAAGAAATAGTTGTCGTCGTAATTGAAGCGCACCGGAAGCCGCTTCAGGATCGAGGCCGGAAGCTGGGTCGGATGCACGCCCCATTGCTTCTGGGTGTAGCCTTTGAAGAAGGCCTCATAAAGCTCGGGGCCGACGAAGCGCAGGGCCTGATCCTCGAAGGTCCGCGGATCGGTGATGGTGGTGTCTGCCTTGGCCTCCAGAAAGGCCTTCGCCTCGGCAGGTCCCATGGTGGCGTGGAAGAACTGGTTGATCGTGTGCAGATTGACCGGCAGCGAGAAGACCTGGCCCTGCGAGATGGTCTTCACGCGGTTCTTGTAGGGCATGAAGGTTTCGTAAGCGTTCACGTAGTCCCAGACCTCGGCATCATCGGTGTGGAAGATATGGGGGCCGTAGATATGGACCATGACCCCGGTATCGGGGTCACGTTCGCAATGGCAGTTGCCGGCGACATGGTTGCGGGCGTCGACGATGGTGACCCTGTGGCCAAGCCCGGCCAGATGCCGCCCGATCACGGCACCCGAAAGCCCCGCGCCCACCATCAGATAATTGCCCGCCATGGAAAGCCTTCCGCGCTTGAGCCTGCTGGGCCCGCTGCCCGCCATACCGGACAAGGGTTAACAGATCAATTCGCAGTGGCAATCCGCACCCGCGCGGCGCGACAGCGAATCGTCCAGACGGGCGGACGCGGCGAAAGGTCAGTTCTTCCGCAGAGCAGCGCTTGACAGCAGATCGCGGACCATGGGGATGACCTTCTGACCATAAAGCTGCAAGCACGTCAGCAGCTTGTCATGCGGGATGGGTCCGGTGGTGTATTTCATGTCAAACCGCGCAAGCCCCAGATCGGCTACGGTCGCCGCGATCTTCCGGGCCACGGTTTCCGGGGAGCCGACGTAGAGCGAGCCATGCTCGACTTCTTCGATGAACCGGGTCTTGCTCGTCGGCGGCCAGCCTCGCTCGCGCCCGATGCGGCCGAACATGTCCTGATAGGCGGGCCACGCAATCTCGCGCGCGTCCTCATCCGTCGCGGCGATGAAGCCGGGAGAGTGGACGCCCACCGGACGGACGGGCTTTTGCAACTGGGCGCAGGCGCGATGGTACAGGTCAATGTAGGGCAGGAATCGTCGCGGGTCGCCGCCGATGATGGCCAGCATCAGTTGCAGGTCTTGCCGCACGACACGCACCACCGATTCCGGGCTGCCGCCCACGCCGACCCAGACGGTCATGCCTTCCGGCCCCAGGGGCGGCTGGACACGAGCCTTGGTCAGGCCGGTGCGGGTCTGGCCAGCCCATGTCACTTCGGTCTCACGCACCAGTTTGGCGAAGAGGTCGAGCTTTTCTTCGAACAGCACGTCGTATTCGGCCATGTCATAGCCGAACAAGGGATAGCTTTCGGTAAAGCTGCCCCGGCCCAGAATGGCCTCCGCCCGGCCATTCGACACGGCGTTGAGCGTGGAGAACCGCTGGAAGGCCCGCACCGGATCATCCGAGGACAGCACCGTCACCGCCGTGCCCAGTTTTATGCGCCTGGTGCGGCCAGCGATGGCGGCCAGCACGATCTCGGGGGCGGAAATCGCGAAATCGGGGCGGTGGTGTTCGCCCAGACCGATGAAGTCGATGCCGACCTCGTCGGCCAAGGCCGCCTCGTCCACCACATCGCGCAGCACTTCGTCGGGCCGCTTCAGTTTGCCGTCCCGCCCCAGCGAGATATCGCCAAAGGTATCCAAGCCCAGTTCCACCATCACCTTAGCCTCCGGCTTTGCACCAGACATATGGGAATTCAGTTCGCGGGTGAAAGGCGCAAAGCGGCAGAGCCTCTGCGCGTCGCTGCAGACCGGGGCCTTTGGGTCGGCAATGAACAAAGGGCTTGAGTGTTGCCACTCAAGCCCTTGATATTGGTGAGCCGGTCGGGATCCGAACCCGAGACCTACTGATTAAAAGTCAGTGGAATGGCCGTTTTGCAGTGGTAGCTTTGTGATTTATCCCACAAGTAACCTGTAGTTTTTTATGATTACTACCAATAGCTTAGCTTGCCATATCGCTTTTCATTGGCTAACACAGGTCGGCGAAGTTCGCGAACAGCCACCCTCCGCGCGCCACCAGAGCGCCACCAGAGCGCCACCAGAAAGACCCGGCAAAATGATAACCAAGCTGACCGAAGCCTTGATCGCCGCCACCAAGAAGCCCGCGTCGGGGCGCAT
>CANGHD010000010.1 GCA_947453525.1 Paracoccaceae bacterium
CGATCTTCGCCGAGATCGACAGGATCGCCTGCCAACGCGAGCCGTGCTGCCCCTCATTATCGAGGACCAACCGCACGGCGCGTTCGCGCACTTCGGGGGAAAACTTGTTCGTTGTCTTGTTCATGATGCTCCATCCTACTCGGGAGCTGGAGCCTCCGGCAAACCCGGCGCGGCTCACCCTGACGGTTGCCACCCCTACACCCCACGCTATGCTACCTTTCTGAGATGGAGGTCCGATGCTGGTGATCACGAACGCAACCTTGCTGAACCCGCGCGTCCTTGAGACCCGGAGCCTGCCAAAAAAGTTCCTCGGCCGGGTGCTGGTTTTGCCGCGCGGCGCCGGACCAGGGGTCTGGCTGCGGCTGGTCGTGGAAATTCAGGCGCTGCGCTATCTTGTGACGCTGCTGCCCTTCGGGCTGGCACCGGTGTTCTTCCGAAGCCTCGCCATGCCAGTGATGGAAGCGCCGGCCTTGATGTTGATGTGGGTCTCGGTCGTCGAAATGCGGGTGCTGCGTTTGACCAAGGTGGGCCGGTCCAAGGTCGTTTCGGCCGACGAGGCCGCGCGTCGGCTGGATATCCTGTCGTTCCGGGCGCGGGCCTGCCTGCGCCGCATCGCCGCCCGGCACGAGATGGCGGAAGGCGAACTGCGGCTGGTGGTCGAACAATCGGAACTGGCCCGCATCCGCCCCCTGACATTGGTCTCGGTGCAGACGGAAAAACCAGAGCCGCATTTGCCCACGCTGGACGCTGCGGACCGCGCGGTGCTGGAGCAGGGCCTCTTTGACGCGGAATTTACAGAGCAGGACCTGCTGTCGGTTAATCACCGCGATGACGTTTACCTGCGCGATATTGCGCAGGAGGCGCGCGCCGTTTCGGCCCATGGCCGGATGGCCGCCTTTCTGGAAAAGCGCGGTGCCGCGAGATGAGCGTGAATGCAACCACGATTTCCGCAGGCGAGGCGCTGCGGGTGCTAGAGGCCGGTTGGGCCGCCCAGGTCGCGGGCGGCCTGACCGTGTCGTGGATGCTGCATGGCCGCCCGGGTGTTGGCAAGACCGAGTTGGTCCAGACGCTGGCGCAGAAGATCGGTGCCGAACTTTATGACCTGCGCCTGACCACGATCGAGCCGCAAGACCTGCGAGGCTTGCCGTATTTTGACCACGCGAGGGCGAAGACGGTCTGGTATCGCCCGGAGGACCTGCCCGATACCGAGGCTCCGGCGGTCCTGTTCCTTGACGAACTGACTGCCGCTTCCCCCGCCTTGCAACCCACCGTCTACGGCCTGTTGCAGGAGCGTCGGGTCGGGCGGCATCGGCTGCCGGACAATGTCATGATCGTGGCCGCCGGGAACCAGGTCGAGGATGGGGCGATTGCCTATGACATGGGAACCGCGCTCAGCGACCGGCTGATCCACATGGTCGTGCAGGCGAATGCAGATGACTGGGTGAAGAACTACGCCATCCCGGCAGGCATCCATCCCAGTGTCGCCGCATTCATCCGCACGCGCCCCGATCTGCTGGAGACAACCGAGGAAAGCCTTCGGCGGGGCCAGATGATCGCCTGCACCCCGCGCAGCTGGACCCGGGTCAGCCGCATCATGGAGAGTGTGTCCGACCGCTCCCTGCGGCAGGTGATGATCGCGGGCACCGTAGGATCTGCCCCGGCTGCCGAATTCGCTCTTCTGGCCGACGACATCGCGGCGACGGTTCAGATCGGTCGCATGCTGGACACCCCGCGAGGCGAACGTGCCGCGCTTTACCCGCGCAGCCTGCATGGACTTACGGCGCTGGTCTATGGTCTGGTGGGAGCTGCAACCCGCGAGAACCTGCCGGCTGCGATCGAAATTCTCGCTGATCTGCGAAGCCTTGCCGCCCTTGCCCAAAGCGGCTTGCCGATCCGCGAGCTGGCAACCTTCGGCTTTGAACTTCTGATCGGTCGTGCCTTCGAGAAGGGCTGGCAAGAGGCCTTCGCCACCTCGGAGGCCTATGCCGATTACGCCGCCGGGCGTCGGGCGGCCGGTTTGCCGTGACCGCCCCGTCGCACCGCGCCGCCCGTGCCATGGCCCATTTGGGCGAGGTGGATGCAGCCCTTGCCGTTCTGGCGCTTTGGTGCCGCCACCGGGATGGTGCGGGCCCGACGCGCACCGATGGAGACGTCATCACCTATGGCCCTGCGTTCGACCGGCTTGGCCTGCCCGAACAGGTGGGGCTGGTCGCCCACCACGTGCTGCACGTGGCGATGCGCCACTCGGCCCGGCAGGCCGGACTGGCCGAGCGGCTGGGCGAGACGTTTGACACCAGCCTTTATGGTCTTGCCGCCGATGGGATCATCAACCAGACGCTGATTTTGGCGGGCCATGCCATTCCGCGCCCTGCGGTGGTCCTGACCGACCTTCTGACCGAAGCCGGTATGCCCGAGCCAAGCGCCGTCGCGGCCTTGGAGCGGTGGGATGCCGACCGGCTGGCGATGGCGCTGCACCGCGACCCGACTCGGGCTGAACGCTTGCGGAAATGGGGCCGGACGCAGGGCTTTTCCATAGACCTTGGCGCGGGTGAGCCGCAGGACGACGGCAAGGGCCAGTCGACCTCGGACTGGCGCAACCACGTGCTGCGGGCCTTCGACGTCGGGCGCAAGGCGGGCACCGGGCTGGGGCGGCTTGGCGCGATCCTCGCCGATATCGCGCCCGATACCGTACCATGGGAGGTTCACCTTCGCGGTCTGCTGGCCCGCGCGCTGACCGAACGCCAGCGCGTGAGTTGGCGGCGGCCCTCGGGCGCATGGGTTGCCCGCATGGCTGAGGCTGAGCGCAACTGCAGTCCGCTTCCCGTCTTCGAACCCGGACGGCAGCGGATGGACCATCGGCCGCGGATCGTGATCGGCCTTGACACCTCGTCCTCCATTGACGCCCAGACCCTGCGGCTGTTTGCGGCGGAGGCTGAGTCGATTGCACGCCGCACCTCGGCCGAGGCGCATCTTCTGGCCTTTGATGAGGCTGTTTTCGCCGAAGTGCGGCTGGATCCGGCGGGCTGGCACGGCTTGCGCGATGTGCCAATACGGACCGGAGGTGGTACCGATTTTCGCGACCTGTTCAAAAAGGCGGCGAAAATCCAGCCTTCCATCCTTGTGATCATGACAGACCTTGACGCGCCCTTGCCGGCGAACCCGAGGTTCCCCGTCCTTTGGGCTGTGCCGAACCCCGTGGCCGACCCTCCTTACGGACGGGTTATCCGGATGGATGACTACCCCTGACACTGGGGCTCGCCGCCTGCAGTTGAAGTTGTGGCTGGCACCACCACCGCCAGAGCCTTGCTGCGCACTCCCAGAGCAGGGACGAAGCCAGCCCCGGCGCCCGAGCGCAGATTTCAGCGGTTTGCGCCCGGCCCTTGACCACGCTGATCTGGCCGTCGGACACAAGCCGGGCCTCGAACGCCAGACCAGCATCGGCCACAGCATCGCGCAGGCCATTTTAGCGCATCAGGGGGCGCAAATCCTCGGTGCCGACACAGCCGAACCGTCGTTAGCCGCGCCGCACCATATGGCGCACCGCCGCTTTGCCTGAAGAAAGATGCGAAAAGCCAACCGCCGCGTCGACTGAATTGTGGTCGATCTCCATGAACTCCACCACGCGAACACCGCTATTTTCCAGCATGCGTCGGGTGGCTTCGGTATGGGTGGAGCCTGCAATCAGCACGGCGGCGGGTTGCCAAGCCAGAAGATTGCGCACGACAACCTCCTCCTTGTCCAGATCATAGTCGGTCACGCTGATCACCGATTGCCGGTTGGTGCCCGCAAGACCCGCGGTGATGCCCTGCAAAATCTCGGGGAATACGGTGTTCGAGAGCGAGGGGATCACCACACCCACAAGCCGGCTGTCCAGCGAGGTCAAAGACCCCGCGATCCGGTTGGGCACATATCCCAGTGCCAGAACCGTCGCCATGACCTTTTCGCGCGTGGCGTCCGCCACCAGCCCCTGACCTCGCATGATGCGCGACACGGTGCTGTCGCTGACCTCGGCCAACCTTGCAACATCGCTGACGGTGACCTTGCTTTTCTGGTCTGTCAGCCGCTGCCGTTGCTTGACCATGGTTTGCGCAATCCCTTCATTCGGTAACGTATTTGCGCCACGGATGCGCTTCTTTGAAGCCCAAGACTTCGCGGGCCTTCTGGTTGGAGATCGGGGCTTCCCACTCTCCCATCTTGCGGGTGATCGGCGTGTTCGGCGCATGTTTGGCCAGGAACGCCTCGGTTGGTTGGTTCGCCGTGATCGTATCGTTCACCGCGTTGAAGACCTGATAACCAAGCCCGTCCTTCTGCAGGCACAGATGCACGATCTCCCCCAGATCGCGGGCGTCGATATAGCTCCAGGCGTTGCGCTTGCGGCTGGGCGGGTTGGCCAGATAGCCGGGGAAATTCGCGTAATCTTCCGGAGAGATCACATTGCCGATCCGCAGCGCATAGATATCCGCGCCAAACCGCATCGCGAATGCGCGGGCGGTCTTTTCGTTCACCACTTTTGACAGGCCATAGCTGTCCATCGGGTCGCTGTCATAGCTCTCGTCCAGCGGGAAGGAATGGTAGTCCTTGTCGCCTTCCGCAAAGCAAACCCCGTAGGTCGTCTCGGACGAGGCGACGATGACCTTGCGGATGCCCAGCTTCATCGCGGCCTCTATGACGTTGTAGGTCGAGGCGACATTGGCGAGGAAAGTCTTGTTGTCCGGCTCCAGACCGACACGAGGGATGGCCGCGAAGTGGACAACGGCGTCGACCGGACCTGGTACTTTGCCATCGGCATAGTGTTCCAGTCCGAAATGGCTGGTCAGGGCGTTGAAGGCTTGGGCGCCATCGGTCAGATCGGTGATCAGCGTGTTGACGCCCGGCAGGGCCAGCGGCTTCAGGTCGACATTGAGGATGTCATAGCCTTTGGCCAACAGATAAGGCACGGCCTCGCGTCCTGCCTTACCGGTGCCCCCTGTGAAAACGATGCGCTTGGTCATGGTTGTTCCTTTTCGAATCTATTGCGATTGCGGCAGGTCCAACCCCGCCAACCCTGCCAGCATCCGCGCGACGGAGGCGTCATCGTCGCGCCCCATGCCCGCTGCCGCTGTCATGACGAACATCTGCAGGGCCATCGCGGCGACTGGCGTGGGGAATTTCAGCCCGCGACCGATGTCGGTGACGATGCCCAAGTCCTTGGTGAAGATATCCACCGCGGACCGGGGGGCATAGTCGCCCTCCAGAATATGCGGCACCCGGTTTTCAAACATCCAGGAATTGCCGGCCGAGGCCGTGATCACTTCATATACCTTGGCGATATCAAGTCCCATGGCCTTGGCGAAGGTGATCGCCTCGCAGGCCGCAGCGATGTGCACGCCCGCCAGCAACTGGTTGACGATCTTGAAGGCGGCCCCGGTGCCCGGATCATCGCCGAGTTCATAAACCTTGGCCGCAATGCACGACAGCACTGGACGCGCCTTGGCAAAGGCCGCAGGCGAACCCGATCCCATCACAGTGATCTCGCCCGCCGCCGCCCGAACGGCGCCGCCGCTGATCGGCGCGTCGATATAGTCCAGCCCAAATGCCGCAGCGCGCGCCGCAAAGTCGCGCGCCGCATCGGGGGCCATCGTGGCGCAAGACAGGATCACCGCGCCAGGCTGAAGCGCCACCGTAGCCCCCTGTGGCCCAAACAGCACCGCCTCGGTCTGCGCCGCGTTCACGACCACGGTGATCACTACGTCGACATCCCGGGCTGCTTCCGAAGGTGTGCCTGCCACATGCCCGCCCAAAGCCATAAACCGCTCTCGTGCCGCCGGGGTCACATCGCAGCCAACCACCGGGAACCCCTCGCGCAGCAAAGACCCGGCAATGCCAAGGCCCATCGACCCAAGGCCGACTACACATACCTTCAGGCTTTTCGCGTCTGACATGCAGCCCCCCTTGCACCCTCGATCGTGACTTAGGCTTGTTAGTCCCAAGGTGCAATGATAGCGTTATCTGTGCGACATCAAAACCGGTGGCAAGACTGATTTATAAAATAAAATCAGATGGATGCGGAAATGCGGACCCTGTTTCCGCGCGGGGCAACGAAGAGGTGGAATGTGCTGATCGGGGCGGTGGCTGACGACATCACGGGGGCGACGGACCTGTGCCTGATGCTGTCGCGCGCGGGCCTGCATACGGTTCAGGTGATGGGCGTGCCTCAGCGGGCGTTGCCAACGGCAGATGCCGTGGTCATAGCTCTGAAGTCCCGCACCATTCCGGCGACCGAGGCCGTCGACATGTCTGTAGCCGCTGCACATTCGCTGCTGGCGGCGGGCGCTGGCCAACTGCTTTTCAAATATTGCTCAACCTTCGACAGCACCGATCAGGGCAACATCGGCCCGGTGACCGAGGCTTTGCTGGCGCTGACAGGGGCACCCCTGACCATTGCCTGCCCGTCCTTTCCCGCCAATGGTCGCACAGTCTACAAAGGCCACCTCTTCGTCGGCGACCAGCTGCTGTCCGACAGCCCGATGAGGGATCACCCTCTCACTCCGATGCGGGACGCCAATCTGGTCCGCGTGCTGCAACGCCAGACCGCTTTGCCGGTTGGCTTGCTGGAGGCCTCGATCATTGGCCAAGGCGCCGATGCCATCCGCTCGGCATTTGCCCGAGCGCAAACCGCAGGCCAGCGCATTCTGGTAACCGACACGCTGAGCGATTCCGATCTGCTGGCGATCGGCCAAGCCTGTGACAAGATGCCCCTCGTGACCGGCGGGTCTGGCATAGCCCTTGGCCTTGCTGCCAATCTGGTGCGGGGCGGTGGACCAAAATCCAAACGCATGGCCGCGCCTGCCGGTCGCAGGGCGATCCTCGCCGGGTCCTGCTCGCAGGCCACACGAGAGCAGATTGCCGCTGCCCGCGCCGCAGGGATGCCCGCGTTTGCATTGGATGTGGACGGTCTGGCGTCAGGAGATCAGACCGCGCAACACGTCGTTGACTGGGTTCTGGCGCAGACCGGCACGGCGCTGGTTTATTCCAGCGCTGATCCTGAAACCTTGGCGCGCATTCAGGCCAGCCTTGGACGCGAGGCCGCAGGCAGCTTGGTCGAACACACGCTGGCAAGAGTAGCCCAGATGTTGTGCGCGCGGGGCTTCACGCAATTCATTGTCGCGGGCGGCGAAACATCTGGCGCTGTGGTCGAGGCGCTTGACGTCACAATGCTCGACATCGGCCCCGAGATCGCGCCCGGTGTGCCGTGGACCCGGTCTTCCTCTGGCCCGGACCTTGCATTGGCTCTGAAATCCGGCAACTTCGGCGCGCCGGACTTCTTTCTGAAGGCTTGGGACTTGCTGGACGAAGCGGTCCTTCAATGACAGATATGGCTCGCGCCCGGGACGGGATTGCCCGCGTCGGGGCTTCGCTCTTCGAGCGGGGTCTGACGCCCGGGTCAAGCGGCAACATTTCGGTGAGGCTGCCCGAGGGCGGTTGGCTGATGACGCCCACCAATGTGTCGCTTGGGTCGATAGACCCGGCGCGTCTGTCACATTTCGACGCTACGGGCCGGCATATCGCGGGCGATGTGCCGACCAAGGAAGCCTTCCTCCACTTTTCTATGTATGTGGAGCGCGCTGATGCCCAGGCCGTGGTACATCTGCATTCCAGCCACGCCACCGCCGTCAGCATTCTGGCGAATCTCAACCCCGCCGATGTGATGCCGGCCCTGACCGCTTATTACGTCATGCGTGTGGGACGCCTGCCCTTGGTGCCCTACTTCGCCCCTGGCGACCCGGAACTCGCCCATGCCGTCAAGGCGCTGGCCAGCCGGCACCATGCCGTGCTTCTGGCCAATCACGGGCCGGTCGTCGCCGGAACCAGCCTGTCCAACGCCCAATTCGCCGTGGAAGAGCTTGAGGAAACCGCCAAACTGTTCCTTATGCTGCAAAACCACGCGCTGCGCATCCTGACCCCGGAACAGGTCGCCGACCTGCGCCAACGTTTCAAGCTGTCCTGACATCGGAGAAAGACCATGACGCAATCAACCGAAACTGTGGGCTTTGTCGGCGTTGGCCTGATGGGCCAAGGCATGGCCAAGAACATCGTCGAAAAAGGCTACAAGCTGACAGTCATCGGCCACCGCAACCGCGCACCGGTGGACGACCTTGTGTCCCGTGGCGCCATCGAGGCGGCAAGCTTGGCCGACCTTGCCAGCGCCAGCAGCGTGATCTTCCTGTGCCTGACCGGATCACCCGAAGTGTCCGCCGTCATCGCGGGCCTGAAGCCCGGTCTGAGGCCCGGCACCGTCATCGTTGACTGCTCCACCTCTGATCCTACCGTTACGTTGACCCTTGCCGCCGACCTTGCCGCCATCGGGGTCGAATTCGCCGATGCCCCGCTGGGTCGCACGCCGAAAGAGGCCTGGGCCGGCACGCTGGACAGCATGGTCGGCGCCACGGATGCGACCTTTGCCCGCGTTGAGCCGATCATCGCCACATGGGCTGGCAAGATCGTTCATATTGGCGGCGTGGGTGATGGCCACAAGATGAAGCTTCTGAACAACTTTTTGTCGCTCGGCTATGCGGCGCTGTACTCCGAGGCGCTTACCCTGTCGCGCAAGGTCGGCATTCCGGTGACCACCTTTGACAAGGTCATCCGTGGTGGCCGGATGGACTGCGGCTTTTACCAGACCTTCATGGGCTATAGTCTGGACGGCAATCGCGAGGCGCATCGATTCACCCTGAGCAACGCCTACAAGGACATTCGGTACGTCGAATCCATGGCCAACGCCTCGACCGTGGCCACCCCATTGGCCAGTGCCGTGAAGAATTCCTATGCGCTGGCGATGGGAACCGGCGGCAACGGCCCGGAAGACTACGTCCCGCATCTGGTGGATTTCATTGCCAAAGCCAATGGGGTTGAGTGAGGGCAGAGGAACGTCTCAGACAGTCAAGTCCACCCGAACTGGACCCGGTCGGCCCTGCTGGCCCGGGAGAAGGGCGGACCGGAAGCATCCGCTCAGGGCGTGCCGCGGTTCGCCAGCATAAGCCGAACATTCGCGGCAATCGTGAGGCCGGGACCGTTCACCCCGTCGGCGGTTCGCTGGTCACTGGCGTAGCGTTTCAGGATCTCATCCACGCCCCGCCCGGGCAACTCCGCCATGCTCATCAGCAACAGCGTCACGTCATTGCCGTTGCCGGTTTCAGCAATCTTGGCGGCCAGCGCCTCTAGGGCGCCCGGCTCATCCAGAGCGGCGAGGTAAAGGTAATAGTCCCAGGTCTGCGCGTCGTTGTTCGGTGAGGCGAAGGTCCAGTCGATGGCGATCTTGCCCCGAAATTCCTCACGCAGATCGATCCGCGCTTCCCGCAGGCCGAGGAAATAGTTGAAGGAAATCGCTGGCTGATAGGGAAAGCGAAGATAGGCTTCACGGATGACGGCCTTCTGGTTGGCATCCAGAAGATCGGCATAGCTTGCCACGGCATTGCAAAACAAGTCTATCACGGTCAGATCGCTGTCGGGCATCAGCCGGCGCGCCACCGCTTCGATCGCGGCCAAGGTGCAGGGTCGCTCGGCATGCGAGGCGACCCAGAGGATCAGTCCGCTGCTGTCGGACAAGCGGGGATCGGCCTTTTCAATCTCGTAGACCACAGCGGGGGGGCAGACGTCGACATAGTTCATGCTCAACTCCTCGCGATGGCTTTCCATTGGTGATAGCGCAGATGCTTGCGTGCGGTCTTGTCATGCCAATAGCCCATCAGGTTGGTCGGGTCGCTGGCCATGACATTGGAATGCTTGGCATGGGCCAGAACCTTGGGCTCGGTATTGGTCGCGGCGATCTCCTCGACGGCATGATTGCACGTGCTGCTGTTGTGGGCGGCGAACTCCGCGGAACCGGCGGAGTCGTTGGGGTGGTGCAGACCAAGGCTATGCGAGATTTCGTGCGCCCCGGTGTTGCGGGCTTCGGTACCGTCCTCGTAATAGATGAAGGTCGCCTTGTGCCCGATGCTGATATTCTCGCCGCCCCACTCGGCCCCGGTCTTCGAGACATACCAGTATAGCCTTCGCGCCCCGGTCTGTGGCTTGGCCCCGGTCGTGCGCGCCTTCAGCGCCTTGAGCGCGGCATTGTCAGCGGCTGTCAAGAAGGCCGTATCGGTGGCCCCTGCCGTGCCCTTCTGGAAGGTGCCTCCCGCCACGGGGTATTCGGTATCCTCGATCTTTTCGAGCGCGGTGTCGGCGCTGAGGTCGACCTCGCCAAGATCGGTGAGCTTCAGCTTGATCAGCGCCTGCCGTAGGATGTCGTTCATATAGGTTTCAAGGCCCGCAAGATCGAAGGTGACAGACTTGGTGCGCTTGGTCAGGATGGTCGCCACATCGACCAGCAGGGTCTTCTCGACCTTGCACCAGATGCGGAACCAGCCGACGTCATGGCCATCGCAGACGACCTTCAGGCTCGCCTCGCCCTCGGCCTTGCCCTTGATCTTGAAGACGGCCTGCTTGGCACCGATCTTTGCCGTGACCACCTCGGCCACGCTGGCGGGTACCACCTCGAAGGTGGAGTTGGCCAGACAGGGGATGCAGTCTGATCCAAGGAAGCCATAGTTGATTTCCAGTTCGGCTTCCTTGCCCACCGCGACCGAGACCCAGCGTGCCGCGTCAAAGGTCAGCTTGTCGGGCGGCATCGTCAGCGAGCCCTTCGCAGGCACCGGCGTCCAGTATTCCGGCTTGGGCCCCGCCTTGAAGTTGGTTTTGTGGTCAAAGCCGAAGTAATTCGCCCGCGTCTTGGAACCTTCGAAAAAGGCCACATTGGCGCATTCCGGATGCTGGACAAGGTTCACGACCGTCTTGCTGCCATCGGGCACCGAGACGCCCTTCTTTTCGTCCTTCTCTTCGATCCCGTTGCGTTTCTTGCCGTGGCCCGGTTTTTCGGCGCTGATGTCGTAGGTTCCCGGCGCAACGGTGCCGAAATTGGCGTTGCCGTCTTTGTCCGTCTTCATAGAGCCGAGCGCGCCTGCGGTGACCATGACCCCCTCGACCGGCTTGCCGAACAGGTTTCTCAGGATCACCAGCAATTCGGCCACAGGTTTGGGCTTGGGTTTCGGTTTTGGGTCCGGGCGCGGGCGGGGTGGGATCGGATCGACCTTCTTGCCACTGCCGCCGCCTTGTCGGGCTGAGGCGGGTGTCAATTCCGCCACCCAGATTTCGCCTGAAATTATGGCACTGGCCAGAAGCTGCAGGAAACCCTTGTGGGTCCGATGTTGGACGCCAAGGTCGCCAGCCCAACCGCGCGCGGCGGCCATGACTGCATCTGACAAAAGCTGCCGCCTCAGGAACCGCAGGGCTTCATCATGGTCGACGAAGCGGCGGGATACCCGATCGTCTGTCGGCTCGTGCTGGTTCATCAACTCGAACCGGGCGGTGATGTCGCCGATCTTTATGCCCAATTCCTCAACCCGCCCGCGCCACAGGTTCCAATCCATTTCCCTGATCCTATGGGCTGACCGGATCAAAGGCAACGCTGAACACGGAACACCCTGGAGTGTGGTCAGAGACGATCAGGCGGGCCAGCGTCGACCGGTCTCGATGCAGCTTGCGAAACTGCGACGTCAACGTGACCGGGTCCTCGGAAGGCAAGCAAGCAGCCGGTCGACGCTTTCGTTGGATCGGACTCAGGCCGGTGTGGCGGCATGGGCCGAAGGGTTGGCCAGATTGCAGCGCGGAGTGGCATCCGACTGCGCGATCAGGCTGTTCATCGGTAGCGGTACCGACCGGTGCTGGGTGTGCCCGCAAGGTCTGCAGCCCCTTGCGGGCACACCCAGCAGGCGCAATACCACCGCGATCACCACGGTCATCTCGAACAGCGCGCCGACGGTAATCTGTTGCAGCGCCACGACCATGACAACGGCAAGACAGTCCGCCACCAGATCCACAGACGTCACCGTAAACTCGCCCATGTCGATGCCCCGTCGCATCAAGGGCGGCAACAGGATCGCGACAAAATCTTTCCGTCGCAGACTATTGGTCCGGATCATCTCGTGCAACCGCGTCACCGGCCGATAGTCGATGACCACGGTCAGGCCGACCCTCAACGCCCGGGCAAAGGGCAGGGCCGGTTCTTCGATCTCGGTCAGGACAGACAGCGCCAGCACCACCCGATCGTCCATCAACGCATCCCGCGCTGCCGGCATCAGTACATGCAGATCCGAGAAATGGTTATAAAAGGCGCCGCGTGACATGCCCGCCATGGCGATCAATTCTCGATCACCGCGTGCGCGATCCCCTTGTCGGAAATGACCAGCAAAGCCGCGTCGACCAGCCTGCCATTCATCCTTCCCCGGCGATGGGTAGCAACGATCGGTCGGTGATCTGGTCTGGCAGTCGTCATGCGGTGGGTTCAGGCTGGATCCGAAAATGAGGCAATCGGGCGCGGGACCGAACGGCAGGGTTAACAGCGTGCCCAGGATGATGCCTGCCATCATCGCTTAGGCCATCAGCCCCCAGAACATCCGCCGCGAAATGGAGATCAGCGCAAGGCTCGCCGCCCCAGCCGTCAGCAGGATCGGCCTTGTCCGGCTGTCGGTCGCATCAAGCCGATGGCCGTTGTGACAGGCACCTGTGGTCCAAATCCTCGATCTCGTGCACCGGCAGAATCAAGTTGCGAATCAGGATGCCGACCAGCGCGAGAACGCCCAGAATAGCCACAAACCCAAGCGGCGCGCTCGAGGCGAGCAGCACCAGCACCCCTCAGGGCAACAGCAGGGCGATCACGATCACGTAGAACCGCGGCACCGTGCATTCCTCGGCGGACGCGGTGTTGCGGCCTGTGGGAATGAACTCGGCCGCCGTTACCTTCGTGCCCGTCAACATTGGAAAGGCGATGGAAGACCTTGCCGCACTCGCGGCCTTATCCAGCGTTTCGCCCCCTTCCAGCCGGGAAATCATCGTCTCGATCGGAATCAAGCGTCATCGACCGAGAGGGCAAGCGCGATGATCAGGGCCCTCCGCGCGCTGCGCTGCAAGGTGATGCCCATGACATTGACCTTGCCGGCGTCATCCAGTTGCAAGACGGCGCTTTGGACCTTTTCATGCCGATCCCCGGCCTCTGCGGGCGCAAAGTCATCATAGCTGGAGGCATATGTGTTGCCGTACCCGTCGCCAAAGCTGTCATTGCCGCTGAAGCCTCCGAATTCTTTGGAAAAATCGTCCCTGATGTCCTACGTCATGTTGCGGAAGCTCTGCCAAGTGCCCGTCACCTCGGGCGCCGTGGTGTCCGCCGACAGTTCGACATAGACCGTTGCAAGCTCCCCGCGGGTTTCCGACCGGGTGAAGTGAAGGTGGTCAAGCTCCTGCAGCTTCTTCTTGATGCGTTTTGTGACTCGGGTCCGGGTTTGTCCTTCCGTTGACGCGGGCAGGGCCGCCTGAAGGATCATGATCTTGATGGGAAAGGCCGGGTCTTCCTCCCGCCCCACCGACATTTGGCCGCAGCGCCCCGCCAGCAGCAAGACAAGGATCAGATATCACACGAAAGACCGATGGGGCAGCGTCCAGTCAGACAGGTTGAAGCTCATCCGTTCATCCTATCAACCACGGATGCGCCAACCGTCTGGCCTACCGTCAACGAGTGCCCCTCTCACGACGATCTCATCGCCGCGTGCAAGTCCGGCCGTGATCCCCATCTGGTCGCCAAAGGTCTGCCCAGAGTCACCGGCACCTGGCCCGCCTTTTGACCTATGCCCACGCGCCAGACTGGCACTGCCGGTGATGGTTCTTAAGGGCGATGTCACGCCCGAGGCGTTCGCCCCCGCCAGCCGGGCAAAGACCAGACCGCCCAACTGGCAGGACAGCGGTGGGTCGGTCCGGGGCAGTCGGAAACAGCATTTGCGGGTGCCGGTTCGGGCAGAGGGTTCGATGCGGTGCAAGCCTCCGCTGACCGGCGCGCTGCCGCGTCCGGTGACGGCGAGGGTATCGCCCAACTTGAGCAAAGCAAGGAAATCGGGCGGGACGTCCAAGACCGCCAGGCACCCGTCCAGACCGGTGAAGGTCTGGCTGGGCGTGCCGATGGATACGACGGTTCCCGGATCGGCCATGGGTACGGTGACGATCCCAGTGATCGGTGCTTTCAGGACGCTGGAGCTGGCAGAATTCCTGGCGTGGGCCCGATCGGCTTCGGGAGCCGCGACGCTGGCCTTTGCCGTCTCCCGTGCCGCCTGCGCGCTTTCCCGTTGCGCGGAAGATGCCCCGCAGGTTTCACTAATTCCTGCACGCGGTCAGACCTTTGCCGGGCGAACTGCGCTTTTGCCCCTGCCTCCTGCAACGCAGCTTTGGCGGCGGCAATGTCTTCATTCAGCGGCGCCTGATCCAATGCGGCCGGCGTCGAACCGGCCGTCACCTTGTCTCCGGCGGCCACATCGGGCGACGCGAGCGGCCCTCGTGTCAGGAAGGCGAGGTTGATGGTCACCCCTGCTTCAACCGTGCCCATGAAGCTGCGCACCTGCACGGGGCCGGGGGTGATGGTTTCCGAAATGACTGGACGGGCGGGCTCCGATGCGGGCGTTTGACACAGGGCTGGCTGGGCCAGTCGTGCCAGACGCAGGGCAAGGGGGCGCATGAGGTCCCCGCTTTCACTGAATCCACCATTCGGCCCGGGAACAGAAGCTGCGATCCATCGGTGACAGCCAAGTTGCCCGCCGGGATCCCGGCCGACTGGCGTAAGGTCTGCCCGCCAGAGGCGCCGACGGTCACCGGCATTTGCGTCACAGTCATGCTGGAAAGGTCCACCGCCCGGACCGCCGGGCCGCCTGCCAAAGCGGTCACCGCGGTTCAGGGCAGGGTGATGGAGGGCGCTTGCGGTATCGTTAGCCGCCTGATGACCGGGGTGCCGACCACGACTGTTCCCGGCATCTCGCTGTCCACCCGCGCTTTAACGATGACCGAGGCAGTGTTGGTGTCCACCAAGGGCGAGAACAGGATGACCTTCTCGCCCAGAAGTGCCTCAAGACCGGCGTCCGCCACTATAGCGACCACCTTTTGCCAAGGGTTCACCACCTGTCCCGGTACCGCCGCTCGTGTCGTCACGGTTCCTGCGCGCGGCGCGGTCAGCGCGGTGTTGCCTTCGGCCGTGCACGCCTTGGACAACTGCGCCTCGGCCCGATCGCGGTTGGCATGGGTGGCCTTGGGTGGCAAGCAAGGTCTTCGTCGCCGTCTCCGCCCAGGTTCATGCGCCACGTGCGAGCAAGTCATACGCGCGGTCACTGGCCGGTTGCGCCGCGTGCGGGGGCTGCATCGGCGCCATTTGGGCTGGCCAAGGCCTCGCGCAGGATGGCATCTGCTTGGGTCGAGCCAGTTCCTGACCCGCCGATTCTCGGTCGCCGTCATGCAGGGTTACGGAAACCACCCGACCCTCGGCGAAAAGACACCGGAAAGGCGCCCTTCGCCTGAAGCGTGCCGGTCGACGCGACGTGTCCTGCGGGCGCCGCCGGTTCCGCTGTCACGATGCGCACCGGAAAAGGGCGAGCGCCAGCAAAAGTCTGCAGACCGGCCAGGCCAACGGCAAGCAAGATGCGTTGCATGGGAACTCTGATTCACAATGAGGTCGCTTTTCTAAGATGACATCAATGTCAATCAGAAGCGAATACGCCTTGGGAACCGCCCATTTTGCCGATTTCACTGTCGGAAGTCTGGCCATGGTTCATCAGAAGCCAAGGGCTGACCAAGCCACTCCCGTCGGCCGGTATGTCGATGATCCAGCCCAATGGCGGGCGGTGCGCCGCGCGCCTGTCAGAACAGGTCGATGAATGCCGCGAGCCCGGCCAAGTCGGTGTCGTGGTCAATCTGAAGCACGTCGCCATGCGGCATATGCAGCACGATGTTGCCGCCTTCGACACTGCCATAGGCCGCGACAAAACCTGCCGCGGTCATGCCATGCAGGCCAATCTTCGCTTCAATTTGAATCCGGTCGCCTTCTGCCGCGTTGAAGTCGGTTATGCGGTCCTGCGTACCGCCTTTTTCGAACACGAAGTGGTCAGCCCCAAGGCCGCCGGTCAGTACATCCTGATTGTCGCCGCCGTTCAGCAGATCATCGCCAGCGCCGCCGAACAGCAGGTCGTTCTGAGAGCCGCCCAACAGGGCGTCATTGCCTGCACCGCCGTAAAGCTGGTCGGCGCCGTCGCCCGCATCCAGAAGATCGTTGCCGTCGTCGCCGTTCAGCACGTCTGCACCCGCGCCACCGTCAAGCTTGTCGTTCCCGCCGCCGCCGCTCAACACATCATCGCCCGCCGCGCCGAGCAACTTGTTGGTGCCGCTGCCGCCGTCAAGCCTGTCGTTGCCCTGCCCGCCAAACAGCACATCGTTGCCATCATCCGCGATCAGGTGATCGTCGCCCGCGCCACCGTCGAGCATGTCATTGCCTGCCCCGCCATACATCAGGTCCTGACCAACCCCGCCAAACAGGTTGTCAAATCCGCTACCGCCCATGAAGGTGTCGTCGCCCGTGTCGCCATAGGCCACGTCATTGCCTTTGCCGCCATCGAGGATGTCGTTGCCTTCGCCGCCCCACAGGCCGTCAAACCCGTCGCCGCCGTTGAGCTGATCCGCGCCGGCGCTGCCCATCAGGGTATCGTTGTCGGCGCCACCCGAGAGAGTGTCGTTGCCAGTGCCGCCATAGATCAGATCAGAACCAGCGCCACCATCGATCAGGCCATCGCCGTCGCCACCCCAGATCCGGTCTGCGCCAGCCCCGCCGTAGATCGTGTCCGCCGCGCTGCCGCCGTAAAGCAAATCATTGCCGTCACCCCCGTCGAGCAGGTTGAGGCCATCACCGCCCCAAAGCCGGTCGTTTCCCGCCCCACCGAACAGGGAGTCGTTTCCCATGCCGCCATAGATTTCGGTATTTCCGGCACCGCCCACGAGCGAATCCTGGCCCAGTCCTCCGATGATCTTGTCGTTGCCCAATCCGCCATAGATTGTGTCATCACCCGACAGGCCGGTCAGGACCTCGGACTTGTCCGTTCCCAGCAAAAGAAGCCCCAAGTTCGGGTCGACCACGGAGGGGGGAGTGTTCGTCGTCATCTGCGCATTCCTCGACTTGGCCTTTTCAACGGGCCTTTGGGCTTGGACCTTTGCGGCCCTTGTCGAAACAATGGATGTCAAATTTGTCCAAAGATTGACCAATGGAGGGCAAGATGGAAGCGTCCGAAGCCTTTGCCGAGAGGTGCGAACGACCTTTGCACTTTCAGGCCTGGCCGGCGCTGATCCAAGCAATCAAGTGATCCAGCGCCAGACCAAGGTTGGCTTGCGCAACCGGGCTCAAGCCCTCCTTGACCTCACCGAACTCCGCCCCGGCAATCGCCAGAATCCACCCGGGCGGTGCATGGCCGAACAGCAATCCGGCCAAGGCCAATGCCGCTTCGGGTGAGACCTGATGGCTGCCCAAGGTTTCAGGACTGGCCTGGCTGACGGGCGAAAGGTGAAAAGGGGCATCAAGTCCGATGATCGCATCGGCAAAGACGACAAGGTCATGAGCCGCAATGTGCGGGGCATGATCGACGGTGAGTTGATAGTCGCTGTCGGTTGAAACACCGGGCAAGCCCAAAGCGTCAATCTCGGCGGCCAAGGCCGGGCCAAGCCCGTCATCGCCGCGGCCCGGATTGCCGTAGCCGATCACCAGAACCCGGCGGCCTTCCGTCACAAGCACTGACCGGCGCGGTCCAGCAGCTTTTCCTCTGCGTCGTAGATTTCCACCTGCAGCGGCATCTGGCCCAAGGCATGGGTGGCGCAGGACAGGCAGGGGTCATAGGCGCGGATCGCCACTTCGATGTGGTTCAGCATGCCTTCCGTGATCTTGGACTGGCCGGACAGATGGGTGATCGCCACGTCCTTGACCGCCCGGTTCATGCCCTCGTTGTTGTGCGTGGTCGAGACAATCAGGTTGCAATAGGTCACCTGATCGTTCTCATCGACCTTGTAATGGTGGATCAGATTGCCGCGCGGCGCCTCGATCACCCCCACACCCTCATACCGCCGCTCACCCACCGCCCGCAGGTCGGTGCCTTGCAGGTCGGGGTCATGCAGCAGCTCGCGAATTTTCTCGACGCAATGCACCACCTCGATCATCCGAGCCCAGTGGTTTGCCAGAGTGGAGTGATTCAGTTTGCCACCCGAATACGCTTTCAGCGCGCCGTGGGCCTCATTGGCCAACGGCGTGTCGATGAAATCGGCCGTGTTCATCCGGGCCAGGGGACCGACGCGATACCAGCCGGTTTCTGGCCCCAGTTCCTTGATGAAGGGGAACTTCATGTAGGACCATGACCGCACATCCTCGACGATATGCCTGTGGTAGTCGTTGTAGTTCAGCATGTCGAAGATCGGCGCGCCATCCGGAGTCAGCGCCCGCATCTTGCCGTGGTACAGGTCCAGCGCGCCGTCTTCGCGCACGATGGACATGTGGTTGGACGGGAAAGAGCCGAAACTGTCGACCAGCGCCCGGTGATCCTCGACATAGCCTCGAGCGATGGCCAAAGCGCCTTGCGACCACTCCAGCATCTGATCGGCCTGCGATAGGAAGCGATCCCGCGTGGCAATGTCCAGATTGCGGTTGATGCCGCCCGGAATGGCCCCGGTGCCGTGGATCTTCTTGCCGGCGGTGGCCTCTATGATCTCTTGCCCGAACTTGCGCATCAATACCGCGCGCAGGCCAAGTTCCGGGTTCTGGCGGATCACCTCGAAGATGTTGCGCTTGGCAAAGTCTGACCCGAAGCCGAAGAGCAGGTCAGGCGCGGCGAGGTGGAAGAAGTGCAGCACATGGCTTTGCATCACCTGGCCGTAGTGCATCAGGCGGCGCATCTTCTCCGCCGTCGGCGGCAGCACGTCCACCCCCACGATCTGGTCCATCGCCTTGGCTGCCGCCAGATGGTGGCTGACCGGGCAGATGCCGCACAGGCGCTGCACGATGACCGGCACCTCCCACAGCAGGCGTCCCCGGATGAAACGTTCAAAGCCGCGGAACTCGACGATATGAAGGCGGGCTTCGTCGACGTTGTTGTTCTCATCCAGATGGATGGTGACCTTGCCATGCCCTTCAACCCGGGTGACGGGCGAGATTTCGATCAGTCTGCTCTCGGCCATGATGTCACCTTTCTAATCGAAACGCAGGGTTGCGCGGTCAAATCCGGCAAATTTGCCGGTCAAGAGCCCGGCCAGCGTGTTGAAGATGACATCGCCCGAGGGCGCGCAGCCGGGGATCTGGTAGTCGATATCGACGATTTCGTTGCAGGGATAAACCCGGTCGAGCACCAAGGGCAGCACCGGGTCATTCGGGATCAACCGCGTGGTGTTGCGCAGGTAAGGGCCAGAGATATAGGCCTCCTCCAGACACTCCCGCAGCGGCTCGCCCGAGTGCATGATGGCATTCCGCATCGCAGGCAGGCCACCCATGATGGCGCATTGGCCCAAGGCAATCAGCACGTCGCAGTTCTTGCGGAACTCCAAGAGGGTGTGGACGTTTTCCTCGTTGCAGCAGCCGCCCTCAATGATGCCGATGTCGCAACGCTGGGTGAAGGTCTTGATGTCGGTCAGCGGAGAGCGGTCGAAATCGACCAGCCCCATCAAGGTGATCAATCGCTCGTCAATGTCCAGAATGGCCATGTGGCAGCCAAAACAACCCGCAAGCGAGACAGTTGCAACCCGAGCCTTGCGCGGGTCGACCAAGGTTTCTGTCATTTTGATTTCTCCTCGATCTCATGCCCGATCAGGCCGTGGTCGAAGTGCCTCGCACCGATTGGCATCCGGAAGCCCTCGTTCTTGCGGATGATGCAGCCGACCGGGCAGACCGACATGGCCTTGTCGGTCAGGGCCGCATCAGTATCGGCCAGGTTGTCACCGTTCACCGCCACCCGCCGGTGGATGCCGCGCCCGACATAGCCGAAGACGCCCTTGCCATCGACATCCTGCGACGCGCGAATGCACCGCCCGCAGGAAATGCAGCGGTTGGTGTCCAAGGCGATGTCCGGGTGCGAGGCATCCAGATCTCGGCAGGGTTCCAGATAAGGAAAGCGCGTTGGCGCGGTCATTTCCAGCCGGTAGGCCATCGCCTGCAATTCGCAATTGCCGCTTTTCTCGCAGATGGGACACAGGTGGTTGCCTTCGTGGAACAGCATCTCAACAAGATCTCGGCGTACGCGGTTGCGTGCGTCGGTGTTGTTCTCCACCTCGATTCCCGGTTCCGCCGGCTGGGTGCAGGAGGAGACCGAGCGCCCACCAGTCTTCACCGTACAAACCCGGCAGCCACCCTGATGGCGCAACCCGTCGACATCGCAGAGGCGCGGGATATAGATGCCTGCCGCGTCCGCAGCTTCCATGATGGTCTGGCCGGGGTTGGCGGTGACCTCGACCCCGTCGATGTGGAAGCTGAAGGGATCACTCATTTGCTGTAATCCTTGTCGAAGATGTATGACCGCCGCTTGGCAATGTCGCGGGCGCCGTCCAGCGCCGCCTGAATACTGAACGTCGCCTTCACGCCATCGACCGTGGGCCTGGTCAGCGCGGCATAGACCAGCGGGAAGTTCTTCAGGCTGGTCAGCACCGGGTTGGGTGAGGTCATGCCGAGCCCGCAGCGGCTGGTCTCGATGATCGTGTCGGACAGGTCTTTCAGATATTGGATGTCGTCGTCATTGGCCTGCCCCTTGCGGAACTTTTCGATGGCCTTCTTCAGGAACACATTCCCAACCCGGCAGGGCGTGCAATAGCCGCAGCTTTCGTGGACGAAGAAGGACATGTAATAGTCGACGATCTCCAGAATATTCCTGTGCGCGTTGAAGACGATGACGGCACCGCCGGTGGCGAGGTCTTCAAAGCACAGTCGCCGGTCGTAGCTGTCTCGCCCGACCATCGTGCCGCTTGGACCGCCCACCTGCACCGCCGCCGCATCGCTGGCCCCGGCCAGCGCCAGCAACTCGCGCAGCGGCGTGCCGTAAGGCAGCTCGTAGATGCCCGGACGCGCGCAATCGCCAGAAATGGAGAACAGCTTGGTGCCGTGGCTCTTGTCCGTCCCCATGCCGTGGAACCACGCGGCGCCTTGGCCAAGAATGCGGGCGGCATGGGCAAAGGTCTCGACGTTGTTGACCACGGTCGGATAGCCCAAATAGCCGCGTGTCACCGGGAAGGGGGGCCGTGTCTTTGGTTCGCCCGGCAGTCCCTCGCAGGACGAGATCATCGCACCCTCTTCGCCGCAGATATAGGCGCCGGCGCCCATCTGGATGCGGATGTCGAAATCAAAGCCGGGCTGACCAAGGATATCCTTGCCCAGCACGCCACGGGCGCGGCGGGCGGCCAGAACCTCCTCCAGATGCGCGCGCAGATAGGCATATTCGCCGCGCAGGTATATTATCCCCTCGCGCGCGTTTACGGCCTTGGCGGCGATGGTCATGCCTTCAAACGCCAGATCGGCGCGCTCGGTCAGGATCACGCGGTCCTTGAAGGTGCCCGGCTCGCCCTCATCCGCGTTGCAGATGATGAACCGCTTCGCGCCAGGGGCGACGGCGGCGAAATGCCATTTGCGTTCCGAGACAAAACCAGCCCCGCCACAGCCCCGCAGACCGCTGACCTCTACCGTGTGGATGATCTCGGTCCGGGTCAGTTCCAGCGCCGTCTGCAGCCCGGCATCCATCGGCACGAGCCCAAGCAGCACAGCACCCGGCAGCCGGATAGTGTCGTCCACCATTGCCTTGGCCCGCTGATAGGGCGACAGGGCGGCAAATCCATCGACAAGCGCCTCGCCCGGAGCAGTCCCCTTCTTCAACTTGCGGGCAATTTCGGTCGCGCGCGCGGGCGTCAGCCGCGTCGCCACCACGTCATTGATCATCGCCGCCGGGGCTTGGTCGCACATCCCGATACAGGGCGTCATCTCAAGCGAGAAGGCCCCGTCGGCCGAGGTCTGACCAAGCTTCACCCCGAGTTCTGCCTCAAAGACCGCCACCACGGCATCAAGGCCGTTGAAACGGTCAATGATGTCATCGCAGATCCGGATGGTGACCCGGCCTTTCTGGGTCCGCGACAGGAAGCTGTAAAAGCTGGCCACCCCTTCAACCGCGATCCGCGTCAGGCCAACGGATTCGGCGATGGCCTGCATGGCGTTTGGCGAAATCCAACGGTCGGTCTCCTGAACGGACAGAAGGATATCCAGCATCCGGTACCGGTCATTGCCAAACCGGGCGCAAATTTCCACGACATTGGCCTGCCCGTCCGGGGCTGGCTGGGAGGAGATGTTCATGCCTGCTCCGCCTTCATGACGTTCCTGCGACCGGAAAAGCCGCAGCGACTCCGACATAATAGGGACAGCTTACGACGCGTGACGCCCTGCTCACAATAACTTTGGCAGGTCAGACGCAGCGATCCTTGTGGTTGTGAGGCGGGCGGCAAGTGCGAAGGTTTGCGCAGACGGTTGGCACGTGAACCGCAAGACGAAAGCCTCCGCCCCGATGCACCTGCGATTGACGCCAAGCCTGAATGCCCAGCGGCTCACCCCACGAATCGTTGGCCTTTCTGATGCGCCTGTGGGTCTGCCAACCATCTTCCGAGCGACTGAACGGCGATGGGCCAAAGACCTAGGCCCGAGGATGGCCAGAAGAATCCACGCGGTAATTCCCAGTCCCGTCAGGGGCCTAGCCCCGGTTCCTGCACCTTCCGCGATTGATTTTCAGGATGCCCTGAAGGCTCCTAGGAATGTCCGGCAGGATCAGGTTTGCGAGGTCCGGGTCATTACCCTGCATCTGAGCCGCCGGACCAAAATGGCCGTCCGCAGTCACCGGCATCGGAAGGAACGCACCAAGCCCCCGCCGTGGGCGGGCAGAGGATGCCGGAACTGGCAACTGGGTGTTTAACCCCCACACCGTCGGGATGCTTTTGAGGAACGCACCGCACCGCGACAACAGGTCGCAGCCTTTTCCGTTTGCGGCACGGACCCAAGCCGCCGGTCGCCGTCACATGACGCGGATATGTGCAGCATGTGGCTTGGGGTCAAGAGCCACATGTCAAGCAACACAATCGGTCAGATTGCCGCCAGGCTGCCCTCGCCTTGCTGCGGCAATGGGCCTGCGCGCAGGGCGGCGTTTTCGGCCGAGATGCGCCGGGTCAGGACTGCGGCGTTGGCGAGAGAGAAGAGCGTCGTCACCTCGGGTAGTCCGAGGCAAGGCGGCAGCACTGCAATCTCGGCCACCACAACGGTGTCGTCGGGATGCGACGGCCAGCGGTATGGACCGGACCAGATCAGCGGCACACCGGGCAGGGTGATGATCCTTGCGGCTTGGAAAAGCAGGAACAGGGCCAGCCAGCCGGGATGCACTTCGGCATCGGCGCCAAGTGTCCAAAGCGATGCAAGCCTAGCTGCATGCAACAGCACGATCTGCCGGTCGTGGCTGGCTGCAATCTTGGCCAGCAGGGCGGCCGCGTTGCGGCGCGCCAGCCAAAGCTCGGCCCGCTCTGCTGTGACGCGGGCGCGCACAAGGGCTGCGAAGATCAGGCCGTCCGCACCAGCGACACGCATCTGGCTGTGAGGACCGGACCCATCGCGGTCAGAACCGTGCACCGGGGCAGTTTGGACTGCGCCAATTGGTCCAGAACGAGCAGGGCGGTCGGCGCGGACATGTTGCCGCTATCGGTCGCACATTGCGTTCGTGGTCCAAAGCGCCCTCGTCCAGAGACAAGGCCACCTCAAGCGCCCTGACCACCTTCCCCCCGCCGGGAAGGCAGACACAGCGGTCGACATCGTTCACCTGGATCTCGTGACGTCGCAGGATGCCCGTCACCGCCAGTCCCAAGTTTTGGGCGGCAAAAGGCGGGATGGCGCGGTCGAAGATGACGCCAAGCCCGGTGTCATCGACGTTCCACCCCATCATATCCGGCAAGTCCGGCCAAGTGCGGTCAGACCCTGCCGGGCTACCAGAAACACCCGGAACACCGCCGAGAAAGCGGCCGGTATCTGCGTACTCCCGGAAGCGCCCAGCTGGGCCTACGACCGGCCCAGAACGGCAAAGCTGTCCAAGGCCGCAGAGCCGACCGGAACCAGCGTGAACCCCCGCAGAAAGCCAGCGCATGGACAAGGTGCCCGTGAGCAATGCGGTCAGGGAAAAACCAGCATCTCGGCAATCAGGCGGGCGGTCTGGGTCCAGCGCAACGGATCCGGGCTGACCGCCGGCCTGGCCTGCGCGTCGGGCAACGCGGTCGCCAGGAACTGTACATCCAGACTGGCGGCGGACATGCCAGCGCGTACGGTGGCAAAGCCGGCTCACGTGGGTCTTGGAAACTTTGTCGGCCTGGCGATGGTTCGGGTGACAGGGTCACATCCGGCCGGTCAAAACCAGCACGACGATCACGATCAGGACGACCCCGATCACACCGACCCCGCCGTGGCCATAGCCATAGCCATAGCCTCCGACATAGCCGCTGAACCCGCCCAACAGGGCGATGACAAGAAGAACAATCAGAATTGTGCCGAGAGACATGAGGGTGGTCCTTTTGATTCACAGCGGATTGAGAGCGGTTTTGACCGTGCCGGAATGCTGCCCGATCCGAACCGACACGGCGGTCATCGAGGCCAGCATCACATTCTGGTCGTCTTGCATCGGGTCTTTCTTTCTCACATGCAATGAACGCCGAAAACGGCGATAGGTTCCCGATCAATCGCAAATGAGTTGACCCATCCTCTCTGGGCGCAAGTCTCGCGAGTCCGGCAGTTCCCCGGAAAGCGTCAGGATCGGTGTCTTCAAGGGCGGCGGACCGAATTGTGGCCATCAATGATCTTGTGGATCAAGGCGGCTGCCGCTGCGTGGGAGGCCGTTTGCCCGTCGCTGCTTGGTGTCGCCTCCAAAATCTTGGCCGCATCCCTCAGCACACCGACGATCGTGTGTTCGGGCATCACGTTGCGGTCGTTCAATGCCAAAAGAAGCGACTCACACACGGCCAAGGCGGCGAGTCCTGCAATGTCCGGCGCGTTGCTCATGTGATTTCATCCCAATGGAATTGCTCGGTTGCAAGACCGGGCAGCCGGCGGTCTGATGTCGAACTTACCAGACCGGACCTTATCCTAGCTGATCTGTAGCAGCCGCCACCGCAATCTTACACAAACTGGCTCTATCCGAGGTGTCCGGCCTGTGGGGCGGACCGGCCCGCAGAGTTCCGCCCGGATCGAGTGGCCGCCGTACGCCGTTAGCCCGCGGCTTGTAAGGGCAAGGCCGATCCGGCATATGCACTGGCGGGCGGCGGAGGCCTGCCCTGCGGGCAAATGCGCGGAACTTGGCAAGGATACCGGAATGCAGGCTGGGAAAAAGGTTCCCGTGACCGGCGCCGATGGTTTCATCGGCTCGCGTCTGGTGGAATCTCCGGTGCGAAGCGGTTACCAGACGCGGGCGTTGGTGGCTCATAACTCGCTCAACAGCTGAGGTTGGCGGGACGGGATCGCCCCGAAACCCGAACCGAGGCCGAAGTGATTTCGGGCGCTATCCGCGATGCGCAGTGCGTGGAACAGGCGAGGCCGTGCTGCATCTGGCCGCACTGATCGCCATTTCCTAAAGCTATCGCGCCCCCGCCAGCTCTGAGGAAACCAACATCACCGGCCGCCTGAACGTGGTGTAAGCCGCACACCGGCTCGGTACGGCGCGGGTGGTCTGCTCGTCGATCTCCGAGGTCCAGGGCACAGCCCAGTTCGTGCCGATCACCAAAGCTCACCCCTCAACACCCAATTGCCCTATGCGGCGACCAAGGTTGCCGCCGATCAATTGGTGTTGTCGTTTCACAAGTCCTTCAGCACGTCCGTCACGGTGCTGCGCCCCTTCAACGCCTACGGCTCCCCGCAATCAGCGCGGTCCGTCATTCCCACCATCACAAGTCATATCGCCGCAGGCCACCGCCAGATTAAGCTGGGCGCACTGACGCCGAAGCGCGACTTCACCTCCGTGCGCGACACCGCGCAGGGCTTCATCCAAGCGATGAATTGCGATCCCGCCCTCGGCTGCGTCGTCAACATCGGCAGTGGATTTGAAATCTTCATCGCCGAGGGGATGGGGGTGGAGGTCGAGGTCCTGCCCGACCCCACCCGATTGCAGCCAGAAGCGAGCGAGGTCGAACGCCTCTTCGCCGGGGTCGTACGGGCCAAATCCCTGTTCAACGCGGCCCCCGCTTACGAAGGCCGCGACGGCGGATTGGTTCGGCGACCCGGCCAATCCGACAATGTACCGGACCGACCGTTTCAACGACTGAAAGGGGCAAAGCTTGGGCCAATCCTTCGAAGCCGAGATCGTTGCAAGGGTCCGCCGCGTCACCGGCGCGTCAGCCAGCATGATCCCCCCGCATGCCCCCTTGTTTGCCAGGCGCGCGTGGAAACTGGTCAAGGACTGCCTTGATACCGGCTGGGTGTCCTCGGTGGGCTCTCATGTTGACCGGTTTGTGCAACTGGTGGCCGAAGCCAGCGGTGTGCGGTTCGGCGTTGCCGTGGGGCAGGGCACGGCGGCGCCGCAGATTGCGCTGCTGCTGGCCGGGGGTGCGGCGGGGGACGTAGTTGTGGTCCCCACGCTGACTTTTGCGGCCAACGCCAATGCTGTCGTCTAAGCCGGAGCCTGCTGCACCTGGTGGACTCCGAGGCCACCACGCTTGGCCTCGATCCGGCTTCTTTGGCCGCGCTTCTGGACCATATCGCCACCTGCAGTCCGGCAGTCCCGATCAACCGCGACACCGGGCGGCGGACTGCGGCCCTGGTGCCAGTGTTTGTGTTCGGCTTTCCGGTCGACATGGCGCCCTTGCTGACACTCGCCTCCGAGTGGAACCTGACCGTGGTCGAGGGTGCTGCTGAAAGCCTCGGCAGCACCTATCACGACTTGAACTGCGCCAGTTTCGGGCGGCTGGCCACCCTGTCTTTCAGCGGCAACAACATCATTGCCACCCGTGGCGGTGGGGCGATCGGGACGGATGACGCAGCACTCGCCCGCCGTGCAAAGCTTTTGTCCGCCACCGCCAAGGGACCGCACAGGTGGGACTTCTTCCGTAACGAGACAGTCTACAATTACCGCTTGCCCAACCTCAACGCTGCCCTCGGTGTGGCCCAGTTTGAACAACTGCCACAGCCCCTTGCAGCCAAACGCCGTCTGGCCGAGCGGTATGCGGGCAGCCTCGCCGGGTTCGAAAGGGCGCAAATCCTGCAGGAAGCGGAAAGCGCGCGCAGCAACCAATGGCTCAACGCACTTCTGATTAACCACGATTGGGTATATCGCCGGCATGAGGTTCTTTCGGCCCCAAACGACGCCGGGCTGATGACGCGGCTGATCTGGACCTTGATGCACTGCCTGCCGAGGTGCCAAGCCCGCCCGCGTGCCGATCTGTCAGTGGCCGAGGATCTCGCGGCGCGGGTGCTGAACTTGCCCTCGTCCGCCAATCTGGTCGGCAAATCATGAAGGTTCTGGCCGTCAGCGGAACAGGGGAGGATTGGGGGCTGCTTTGCCCGGCTCTGGTGGCGTTGCAGGGCCGAGGCGTTGACGTTGTTCTGAGCCTGACCGCCAAGCATCTTGCCCCGGACGACGATCAGGGCCGCGCCGTTGCCGTCTCGGGCTTCCCAAGCTTTCATCGTATCGACATGGGCCTGGCCTCCGACGACAGTGCGCGCGCGCCAGGCGACGTCATGGGAGCGAGTCTCGCGGGCATGGCCCGGCTGTTGGCCGAGGTCCGTCGCGATCTGCTTCTGGTCTTGGGGGACCGCTATGAAATGCTGGCGATGGTCGCCGCGGCCCTGCAAGCTCGTGTGCCCGTGGCCCATATCGCTGGCGGCGACGTGACCGATGGCGCGTTCGACGACGTCATTCGCCACGCCACAACCAGACTCTCCGCCCTGCATTTCGTGACCAATGCCGAGGCACGGGCCCGTCTTCTGCAGCTGGGTGAGACTCCTGAGCGCGTCTTTCTGACTGGCAGCCCCGGCATCGACCCGCTTTTGCAAACCCCGAAGCTGGACCCTGCGACCCTGTTTGCCGATCTGGGTCTGGACCCCGACCCCCGCCCGGTCTTTCCGGTAACCTTTCATCCGCCGACTTTTCGCCCAATGCCACTTCTCAAAGCCGGGCCCGCTGGCCGCACTCGACGCGTTCCCCAAGGCCTCTGTCATCGTCACCGGCAGCAATGCCGACCCCGGCGCGCGGAAAACCGACACCTTGATGTAGACTTGGGTCTTGAAGCGGCAGAACGCCACCTTCCGCACCTCTCTCGGCTCGCAACGCTGTGTCTCGGCACTGGCGCAGGTCGACGTGGTGATCGGCAATTCCTCCAGCGGGCATTACGAGGCGCCATCGTGGCGCCTGCCCACCGTGAAGGTCGGCGACCGTCAGGCCCGCCGTCCGTATGGTGGATTGTGTGCCGGAAACCGCGGCGATTTTGCGCGCCATCGCGACGGCTTTGGCAAAGGGTCGCCAAACTGGGACCACAAATCCTTATGGAGATGGCAAAGCCGCGCGGGGTCTTGCAGATTTCATCGCACGGCAGGATCATCCCGGCATTTTGAACCGGAAATCCTTTAAGGACTTGGGCCATTGACTGACAGTTGCCTGATCAGTGCTGAAGCGGGCGTGAACCACAACGGAACCCTCGACATGGCTCCGCGGCTGGTGGAGGCGGCGGCGAAGACCAGGGTGGACATGGTCAAGTTCCAGACCTTCCGCGCAACGAACTCGCCAGAGCCATCGCTCCCAAGGCCAGCTACCAAAGACGCAGCTCTGACGCCGCCGAACGCCAGCTTGACATGCTGCGCCGGCAGGAACTGAGCCACGACGCCCACCACACCCTGATTGACCACTGCGGCAACAGCGGCATAGCCCTTCTGTCGACCCCCCTCGATCTGCCAAGCCTCAATTTCCTGACCCGCGACCCTGGCCTGGACCAGAAAAAGCTGGGCTAGGGCGAATTGACCAACGCGCCGCTGCTGCTGGTCGGGGCGCGGTCTGGCGCAAAGATCATGCCCTCGGCCGGCATGGGCACTTTGGCCGAGGTTGAAGAGGCGCTTGGCGTGCCGGCCCATGGCATGACCGGCAGCGCCACCCCAAACCGCGCCACCTGCACCGCCGTCCAGCAGGATCCCGCTGGTTGGGACCTGCTACGACAGGGCGTGACCCTGCTGCATCGCATGACCGAATACCCCGCCCCGGTCCACGACAAGAACCTGCGCTTTCTGGAAACCCTGCGCCGCGTTTCCACGGCAGAGGTCGGCTCTTCCGACCACGCGCCGGGCAACGCCGTGTCTTTCGCGGCGGTGGCGCTGGGGGCCAAAGTCATCGAGAAGCACTTCGCCCTCGACCGCAGCCTTCCCGGCGCGGACCACGCCGCCTCGCTGGAGCCTATGGAACTGACGGCCCTTGTCGCCGGTATCCGCGCCATCGGTCTGGCCATGAACAGCGGCATCAAGCTGCCCGGCAAGGCGGAACTGGTCAATCGGATCGTCGCCCGCAAAAGCCTGATCGCCGCCCGCCTGCGGATCGTTCTTGTCGACCACACCGCAGGACCGGATGTGAATGGCGCGCGCATTCTGGCCGAAGCCGACTTTCTGGCCAAGAGCGGCCCGCACTTCTTCAACATCGGCGCGGCTGATCCCAAGCTGCGCCGCAGTCTTGCGGATCGGGCCATGGCCGTTGAAGGAAAGCCGGTGGCGCAGGTCGCGCCCTAGGCGCAGGTTCTGGGCTTTTGCGATCAGGGTGAGGGGGCCGTCCAGTGCTTGCAATCGGTCGCGACGGTCAACGTAAGGATCGGACATTTTGGCCACCCGAACCTTTTCGCCAATCCATAGCATGACTGCATCCTAGGTGATTTCGTGACCTTTGCGCCCGGGCCAGCTGCAACGGCAATGTCGTGATCGAGGATGGCATCTTTATTGGAACCGGGGCAATCCTGCGGCAGGGCAAGCCGGGGCAACCGTTGCGCATCGGGGCGGGAGCTGCGGTTGGCATGGGGGCGGTGGTCACGCAGGATGTGGGGGGCAGGCGTCACCGTGCTAGGGTCTCAGGCGCGCCAACGATCAGGAAGGACGGATCCGAATGATCGTCGATATCCAGAAGATTGCGATTTCCGAAGCGTCCTCGATCCGCGATGCGATGGCGGCGATCAATCAGGGCGCGATGCAACTGGCCGTTGTCGTCGATGCCGACCGCCGTCTCTTGGCCACTGCCATCGACAGCGACATCCGGGGCGGGCTGCTGCGGAGGTTGACCCTTGAAAGCCCGGTCTCCGCCGTGATGCGCCGCAACCGATTGCCAATCCGGCAACCGCAGGGCGTCCCGCCGCCCGCCGCCTGATGCGCGAAAATCGTCTGCATCATGTGCCTTTGGTCGAGACCGAGGGCCGTCTGGTCGATCTGGCGTGGATTGACGAGATCGTAGGCCTGACCCCCAACACCAACCCACATCGCTCCTCCGCCAAGCCAGCGATAACGACGCGGCATGGCAGAAGATACAGGCGACGAGCGCGCCGTCCTGCGTGTCGGTATGAGAGACTTCGGAATCGCCATGGCTGATGTACCTGCAAGTGGACGACAGCCTTCTGTCACCCCTGCGGCCAGATCCTGCAAAGGGCCTCAGGCGGCAAGACCTGCCGGCGGCCTATCAGCTCAACGGTGCCATCTGCCTCGCCCGCCGCGATTGGTTTCTGGCCACAGGCCGACTGGTGGACGCGCACACCGTGGCCGATGTCATGCCACCCGACCGCTCGGTCGTCATCGACACCTGCGCCGATTTCGACCTTGCCGAAAGCCTGCTGCGCGGCTGAACGCCAACTCCCGTCGATCTTGCCGATTGACCCTGATCAAGGGGCTGGCACACCTCTGCAGAGGTCGAGGGATTGCCCCGAAAGCGATTTGCGAGTACCCGTGACCATCCGCCCGTTCTGCAACGCGACCGGCAAGCACACCTCGGTCGACCTTGACCGTCTGCGCGGACTGGCAGGGAATGAAACTGAAAACGTCGAACAATTGGCCGATCCGGATGCCGATTTCAAGGCCTCGTCCCGGGCACGGATGGACACCCGTCGCATCAGGGGCGCGTATCTGATGGATGGGCAAAGCTGCAAGAGCGCCAATCTGAACGTTCTCGCCGCGCCGAACTTCCTGCAGGCGCTGGAACCTACCGTCGACCGGTTGTACCGCTTGGCACCGGGCGGTATCGCTATCGCCCGCACAACCTGATGACTTTGCAGGATTGTCTGGACCATTGCCACATCCTGACCGACGTCATGGCGCAAAAGCTGATCGAAGCGCGCAGCACCCATGTCCCGGTCTTCAACGTGCCGCATCTGGTCGATGCCACGGTGCTTTATGACACCGCCCGGTCGTTGGGGATCGAGACCGTCATCCTCCCCATGTCGCATTTCCCCAACCTCAGCTTCTCTATGCGCCCAATCGAGAACTTTGGCGCGTTCGACCCGAAGGCTGGCCACGCCAAGCCTTTACCCATCGGGCGCGACAAAGAGACGGAACTGTTCTAAATGACCAAAATCGACGACAAGACCAGCCTGCGCGGCAGCATCGCCCTGCGCGGTTTCAGCCATTTCCTGACCTACGTCCTGGCGCGTAGGCCCTGTCTGCCTTCAAACCGGTCTACCTCGCCCGTATCTTGACGCGGATGCAGCGCATCTATGGCAGCTTTCCGAAAAGGCGCGATCCCTTCGCCAGCTTCTGTGACGGAAATGAATTCGTCTATTTCGGGCTTCTGGCCGTCTGCGCAAACCGGCCTGTCGACTTGGACCGGAAATCGGTCTGCTTCCCCCTCCACCTGCAGTCCGAGATGATGGCCTCTTCCTTTGGCGGCCCCTACCGCGATCAGGTGTTGTCGATCGAGGAGGTGTCGCGCAGCCTGCCGCCGGATGGGCTAATCTATGTGAAAGAGAACACCAAGCAGGACGGCTATGCCCGCGACCCGATGTTCTTTCCTCGCATCAAACGCATCCCGAACGTGCGCTTCCTGTCCAGCCAGGCGAATACCCACAAACTGATCAGACGCGCGCAATTCATCGCCTTCATCGCCGGGTGGAAGGCGATAAAGAAGGGCAAGCCTGCCATGATTTGCAGCCACACGTGGTTTCAGCGTCTACCGGGCATCTTCAAGTTCTCGCCGGATCTTGACCCCATGGCCGTAGCGGAGGCGGTGATCGACCATGCCGAACTGGAACAGGCCACCGGGAATCTGGTGGCGCGCGGCTATGAAGGGCTAGTGTTTCGCGGTTGGCAGAAGGCGCTGGCCGACTTCGATCCGGTAAAGATCGCCGATTGCATGGCGCGGGCGGCACTTGGGCTGCTGCGCGGCGACATTTAGTTCACCTTTGGCCCGTAACCTTCGTCCCGGTTCTGCGCCTTATTCCGAAAAACCATCCGGGGCCGTGCTAGGACCGGATTTCGCGAACACGACGACGGCAACCGCAAACAATATCCCCATCACAAGCGCACAGGGCCGGATGTTTCCATTGCTGGGGATAATGGGCAAGAACGAGGGCCATGCGTTGATCGCCCAGTGAAACAGCAAGGCTGGCAGCACGCTAAAGCCTGTGTTCACCGACATGCGTGCAAGCACAACCGTCAAGGCCACGGCGCTGGTGAGGAACAACAGGATCGGCATCTGCGCCTGCGCAGTGCCCGGAATAAGGAACAGCGGCAGGTGCCACAGACCCCAGACGGAACCGACCATCAGGCCTGCGAAACGCCAACCAAAGCGGGTGGAGAGCGTTGGCAGCGCATAACCCCGCCAGCCAAACTCCTCTCCCAAAGGGCCGCCGATCAGCAGAACCAGTCCGAATTGCATCAACGACGCCCCGATATGCCCCTCAGCAGGGGAAGGGCCCAAAATCCCGCCCAGCGCCACCTCCAGGCTCAGGGCGACCAGAATTGCCAGAAGCGGTCCGAAAAAGGCAATGGCATACCAGACCGGATTGATCCGCCATGCCAGACAGCGCCGCAACCAGCGATGAAGCCCGACCCTACCCTCAAAGAGCCAGATCACAAGCAGGCCGGCAAGGCTGGGACAAAAGCCTGCGATCAGAAACAGCCCCGTGCTGACCTCGGGTGCCCGAAACTTGAGGACGGCCGCGCTCAGCCAAAGGCTCCACGTCAGCCCGAAGGTCAGGGCGAGGAAAGTCCACAGTGCGGCGGGGCGAAAGGATGGGCCCGTGATCGCCTCGGCTATGAGGGCGGTCTTGGGCGCGGATCCGGTGGCGGCGGAGGCAGAAAAAGTCATTGCGCTGCCGGTCTGGCTTGGGTTTCAGATGCCGCATCTGAGGCAAAGTCGCGACTCCCAAACCGCCAGACCTGCAGAAGGGAACCCGCTACCGGAACCCAAGCGCTGATCCCGGTCGTCGGACCGATGGAATCGCCCCCGGCGTTGGCGATGGCGGGGGGGATGACGCCTGCAATCACGATGCTTTTGCAGGCGTTGAGGAACTGCCGGTTGGGAACACATTCAAGTCGATGCCGCCCACGGCGAAGTTCTGGAAAGACATTTTGCAGCGCGGTATGCCCGACACCAGAAAGGCCCGGACGTGCCAGACCATCCAGATTGCGCCAAGGATCAGCGCCGCGCCGGCAATCGTGCATGTGATGCCGATGGTGACGGCCAGATACTGGCCCGTGTCGCGCAGCCCATGTTCGGGTCTGCTTTGATCCGGTGCGGTCATGGCACAATTCCTGGGGGTGAGGATTTCGCTCTGCGGCCCTGCAACGCGGTGGCAATCAGCGTCCAGACAAGCGCGGCGCTGGCCAGCGGCAGCCCCAGATCCTCGGGAATGTCCATTTGGAACGCCGCCGCCATTCCAATCAGCGACCACAGGATGGGCAGGATCGACAGCCATACAACCCAAGCCCCCCGTGCGACGATCAGCAGGCCGATCGTGAAAATCGTCGTCGGGCAGGGCGCCACGCCGAACATTGGCCCGGCCATGCCGCCATGTCCCTCAAACTGGCCCAGAATGGGATAGACGAGCACGCCGTAAAGGATCACTGAAAGCCCGGTGGTCGACCGCAGGTTCGGTCGGACCACCAGCTGCAGGTCTTTCGGCCAGATGGCACTCGCCTGGAAAAGCACCGCCTGAGCAAGGCACAGTGCGGCAAAAGCCGGGGCGACGGGGTTGATCCGGGCAAAGAACATCAGATGATAGCCAATCCCGACGAAGGTCCAAAGCACGGCGAGGACCACCATGACAATTCTCACCCCGGTGTCGCGACCCTGGAACAGGGCTGCCAGTGCTGCCAGACCCAAGATCAGCCCAAGGATCTGCGCGGGCCAGATAGCCACGTTATAGTCCCGAAAGACCTGCAGAAACGCCGCGGTGCTGAAGGGCAAGGTCATGCTGCATCCGCCTTCATCACGCCTGCGCGCTCAAAGGACAGGACGGCTCCGACCAGCGACCAAAGCGCCGCGACGCAGACTGCCTGCCAGCTAAGGCTTTGCGCCAACGACGTTGCCGGGAAGAAGGCCAGCAGCCAGCCCGTGAAGCTCGCATGCATCAGCATGGCGAGGGGCAGACTTTTTGTGCGGGCAAAGACCCATGTCATCAGAATGCGGTAGGGGGTCAGAGTGGCCAGATAGACCACGACGAATTCCAGCGGCCAGACCGCGCCCATCGTCCCGGAGTTATAGCGGAAATCGACCAGAAGGTGCCACACGGCCCAGATCAGACCCAGCATCAGCCCGGATTTGCCCAAGGAATGCTTTTGCAACAGCCGGGGTGTTGCAAACCCGGTCCAGCCAATTTCCTCAAATCCTCCGGCGATCAGGCCGACGCCAAGAAGCGCCGCGTTGAACTGGGGGCGGAACGCCGGTCCGGCAATGGCCTCGCAGGTCCATAGGGTCGCAAGGAGGATGGCGGGCATGGTCAGAAGCGCCACCGCCAGCCATGGCACCGACACGCGCCAGATGCGCGCCATGTGCCAAAATGCGGGCGGACCGGGTTTTTCGCCCAGAAGCGCCGTGCAACTCAGGCTGCTGACGCTCGGCCCCAGCAGCATCAGCAGAAATATCAGGCCGCCCTCGACCGGCTGCAGAGGTCGCAGGTCAAAGCCGCGCGCCGCAAGAACAATCAGGATGCCGCCCCAACTGATGCCAAAGGCCAGGACGAAGAAGCCCGTCAGAGGGTGGTGCCGAACCCAAAGCCGGATCATGGCAGGGCCGGGCTGGCTTGCGGCGCCAGAAGCGCAAGGGTCGCCGCCATCACCTCGTCACTATGACCAATCCAAGTGTGGCCTCCAGTGGCAAACCCCAAGAACCGCGCCCCGGCAATCTGGCTTGCAGTGTATTCTGCGCGGGCAAAGGTGCCGTAAAGATCGTCGCGGGCCGAGATGATGAGGGTGGGAGCAGTGATGGTGCCAAGCGCAGATGGAGTCAGGGCCTTGCTCGTGGCCGTGTCATTGCGCAACCCCGCTGCCCGGGCGGATACCGGCAGGATGTGATCAAGCATTGCGCCAATCCGTGCCTTTTCGGTGCCGCTTGCCGTCCGAAGCAGATCGGGCGGGGTGGCGAGCACTGTGGCCAGCATCCGCGTCCGTGCGAGGTGAAGCGAAGACCAGAACAGGAAGTCAGACCCGATCACTGCCATCATAGCAGCCTCGACCCAGGACGCCATTGGGGCGGCTGAAGCGGCGGCTGATGGTGGCTTCCAGGCCAAGGGTACCAGCAGGATCAGTGCCGAGACCCGGTCCGGGTGACGTATCGCCATCTGCAAGGCCGATTGCGCGCCCGCCGAGCCACCCATTACAGCGGCGGTCTTGAGATGGAGCGCATCCATCAGGCAGACGAAGGCATCGGCCTGCGCTGCGGCCGAGGCATCTGCGGGCATTGGCGTGCGCAGATAGCCAAAGCGAGACATGGCGATGACGCGGACACCTTTCGCCGCTAAGGGCGAAGCGAAAGCCATGCCCTGATCAAAACCCCCGCCGCTGCCGTGGATGGCCAGAAGCGGTATACCCGCACCGGCCTCCTGATACTCCATCACGCCGCAGGGCGTGGTGATGACCGTGCTGCCCTGACCGACCCTGAGGCGGGCCGCCGCCATATCCGTTTGGAACAGCCACCAGATCACGCCAGCCCCCAGCACCAGCAGAACCGCTGCCATCCCGAGGAAAAGGTGCAGGGTCACCCCAGCACCGCTGCAACCGGCCTACGGGCCGCGAAGGGCAGGGCTGCACCACGACCAAAGCGCATGACAATGTCGGGTCTGCGTCCCGGCAGGCCGATCAGCCCGGCCAGATCGGCGCGCAGGCCCGGCACCTCGACCGGCTGGTTGAGGAACGAGCATTTGAGGCCAAGCGCCGTGGCCTGCAAGGCAAAGCGCTGGCAGGCGCGGCCGACCTGCACCCAGTGCTCCGGGTTTGCCGCTGCGCCGGCAAACACCGCCAACCCGGCGGAGGTGGCGATCTGGCCCGTGTACTTCTTCGTTTCGGCCTTCACGGTATAGACCATGTCGAACAGGACAGGCCCAAGCCAGTCCGGCAGGGCCGGATTGCCGCTTGCGGCGCTGAAGAGCCCGTCCCCGGTTGCAAGCGCGCGCTTGGGGCTGAACCGCAGCCACTGCTTCAACTCGACCACGAAGGCCTTGTCGCCGATCTGCGTGGTGTTTCCCATGATCACCAGATCGGCGATCTTGTTCATCTTCGCCCGGTCGGTCACCAACATCAGATCGACACCCGGCACCACGGCTGCGGCGGCGAGCAGTGTCAGGTCCGCCGCGCTGACAACGGAGCCGTCATAGTCCGCCCGCGTCGACTGTCGGTGAGGGATGGCGTCGAACAGGGCGCGTTCACCACCCTTTCCCGCCGCAAAGTGTAACCGGACAGCGCCATCGGCTGCGGGGTCGAAGCTGATCTCGCCCACCTGGCCCGACACGGCGGAGGCGATGGCCAACGTCTCGGCGGCGGCACCCAGCGAGACGAAGACATGATGGTCCTCAGGATCCACAACCGGCGTGCGGCGGCTGAAATCGGGCAGGATGGCGATCTCACCTGTCTTGGGCTGAAAGCGCCAAGCTTGGGTGTTGTGGCCATTGGGCGCCATTGTCGCATAGCGGATCAGATCGCGCATCGCTGCGGGCATCGCCACAGCGGCGCGCTGTGCGGCCACGGCGGTCTCGTACTCCGCCATCGATCCCATCTGGCGCCGAGCGGCCAAGGCCGCGCCACCCAAGCCCAGCAGCGCCACCCCGCCGCCGATGACCATGTCACGCCGCGTCACCACCGCACCGCTCCGACCTGCAAGTCGACGCTCACACCATCACCCCATCGCGGCGCAGGATCCAGCCCGAGGGCAGGATGAAGGCCGCCAAGGTGCCGATGCCCCACAGCGTCAGACCCAGTACAAAAAACCAGCCCGCAATCGGGACAAGCCATGCAAGGCCGGCAACGAAGGCACCCAAGCAGGCCAGCCCGAACTTGCCCGGAAGGGCCTCGGGCATTGGTCGCCCAATGGTCAGCCACAGGCCCACGCCCAGCAGGTATGACCCCAAGATATAGCCCGCGCAGATCGCCAGACCCGTGATCACCAGCATCACAGGAAGCAGGATTACGCCGACAAGGGTCAGCGTCAGCACAAAACCCGACCCGGCCAGCGCAGAGGTCACCAGAAACCCTGACCAGATCGCCCGACCCGGATGTGCCAAGGCCAGTTCGCGCCAGGCCTGCACCGCTTTGGGCGCCACGCCGATGGCCAGCGCCGCCAGCAATCCGCAGATCAGAACCCCGGTCAGAAAGGCCCGGATCATGCGCCAGACCGGCACCTTGACCCGCATCTGCTCGGCCATCTTGCCAGAGCTATACTGCGCGCGTGCCGCGATGCTCACACGCGACGCGGGTGCCACGGTCTCGGGCACCTTGATGCGGGCCGGATCGGCGGCGTAAATCTTCAGCGTCCCCGCCACCGTGGCACCGGACGCAAAGGTCACCCGGTCCGCCAGCATCACCACATCGCCTGCGACGGCCCCTCGAAGCGTCACATCCGCACCCGAAATCAGGGCATAACCGCCGACCGAGGCCACCTGCACCTCTGACCCCGCCGCGCGCAGGTTGCCCGTGACCGGACCCATAGCCACGTCAAAGCCCGACACCGTGGCATTGCCACCCACCGCCGCCGTGACGGCCACGCTGTAGCCCGCCGCGAACAGATCACCCGTCACCGGGGCATCCACAGCCACCCGCCGCCCGGCCAGATTCGCCGAGCCGCCGACCGGCGCCGTCACGGCCACACGGTTGCCCGCCAGAAACAGGTCCGTTACCGCTGGCCCGCTGAAAGTCACCGATTCCCCGGCTTCGTAATGGTCCTGTGCCATGGTCAGCACGGCGTTTTGGGCAAGGGCCGGGGATGCCAACAGGGCGAAGCTCAGGATCAGCAGGCGCAACATGGCGGTCTTCCTTTCAAGGTTCGCAGGCACCGTGCCCACACAGGCGGCCCAAGTCGTTGATCGACATCAGTCAGACGCCGCCGCGATGTGGAAAAAGTGGCCGAAGGCCGAGGGGCTAGACATCGGCAAGGCGGTTTTCCCCACGCAGCACGTCCCGCAAGAGGATGTCCCGCCCGCGCTGCGGTTCTTCGAACAGCGGGCTGTGGGCGGAGGATTCGAAGGTGTAGAACCCTTTCACCGGTGCTTCGATCTTGTTGAAATAGGCCATTGCAAGATCGTGATTGGCGGTGAAATCGTAACGCCCTGTGAAGAAATACGCTGGCAGATCAAGCGCCAGGACCCGGATGGTCAGGTCCGTTGCCATGAAATCATCCCACAGAAAGCCCCGGGAATACGACATGCCGCGCCAAATGTTGACCTTCTCGCGCAGGGTATAGGCCCGGCACAGCCAGACCGGAACGAAGACCCCGGTTATGACCGAGCTCATGTCGCGTGTCGTGCCCACGCCCAGCCCATGCATGGCCTCATCGCGCAGGCTCAGATAGGCGGTCGACAGACCCTCTGTCAGGCTGACCGGTGCCGCCTTCAGCCTGCGGACCATCGTGGCGTCGCCTTGCGCGCCGTAGGTCTCGATCATATAGGCAAGGGCCGCCATCTCGGACCGCAGTTGCCACGACACCTGCCCCATGCCGATATAGGCATGGAACAGGTCAGGCGCCGCCGCCGCGACCTGGATGCCCAGAAAGCTGCCCCAAGAATGACCGAGGAGGAAGATCTTGTCCTTGCCGAACCGCGTCAGCAAATGGTGGGTCACGGCAATCGTGTCAGCGATCATCTGCGCAAGCGTCATGCTGTTGGGTGCAATCTCCGGGTTGAAGGACAGCCCGGCCCCGCGCTGCTCCCACCAGACCACGGTGAAATCCTGCTCAAGACCCGCAGGATGGGTGGAGTTCAGGAAAAATTCCGGCATGCCCGGTCCGCCGTGCAGAAACAGCAGGACCGGATTGGCCAGATCGGTGCTTTGTATGAACATGCCCTGCCGGTCGCCATTGATCTGGGCAAATACCTTTGCGGAGAGGCTGCCGTCGATCCTGCAACCTGCGCCGTCCAGCAGCGGGGCAGGTTGCCCGGGGCTGATCGCCCACATGACCCCGCCTAGCCCAAGCAGCGCCACTCCGCCCCCCAAGATCAGACCGCGGCGCGTCATCACTTTGGCAGCCTCCTCGTTACGGGGCCGTCGTTTCCGGGGACCGTGCGGTGCTCAACCCACAAGGCCGTTCACGAAGTTCCGCGCCTCGATTGATACCGGAGCGGAGAAGACCTGCTCGGTTTCGCCCACTTCGACCAGGCGGCCAAGGTGGAACACCGCAACCCGGTCCGCTATGCGCCGTGCGCCCATCATCGAATGGGTGATGACAAGAATTGTCAGGGTGCCGCGCAGCGCCATCATCAGGTCCTCGATCTGACGGGCGGCGATCGGGTCGACAGAGCCCGTGGGTTCGTCCATCAGCAGCACCTTGGGATTGGTGCCGAGCGCCCGGGCGATGCACAGCCGCTGCTGCTGGCCGCCTGACAAGGCAGTGCCATCGGTCGCGTGCAGAATGTCCTTGACCTCGTCCCACAGATCGGCGCGCCGCAGGCAGGTTTCCACATGGGCGTCCAGTTCGGCCTGATCACGCATGAGGCCATGAATACGGGCACCCCACGCCACGTTCTCGTATATCGTCTCGGCGAAGGGATTGGGCATCTGTGCCACCCATCCGAACCGCTGCCGGTATTCGGGCGGGTCGATGTCGGGGCTGTAGATGTCTTTGCCCTCCATGCGGATCAACCCTTCGATCCGGATGGAGGGCACCGCGTCCAGCATCCGGTTCAGACATTTCAGCGCGGTGGTCTTGCCGCAGCCCGATGGACCGATGAACGACAGGATTTCACCGCGCTTCAGATCATAGCTGACATCATGCAGGGCCTGACCGGTCTCGTACCAGACGTTCAGGTTCCGGACCTGCATCAGCACCGCTGTCGGCCCAGCTGCGGGTTTGACGGCGAGGTTTGCCGCCAGCGGCCTTGCGGCGGCCACGGTCCTGTCAACCGGCACGACGATTTGCGCGTCTTCCATTTGGCTTCAACCTTATCGAAACGGGATGCGCCCAATAGAGCGTGAAGCGGTCAATCCGGGCTGATGCGCATCAGGTTGAGAGGCTTTCTCATGAAACCTTCATCTTCCAGACTGTCGTGCCGAGGGGTTTCCGAAGATTTCGGGTTTTCCGCTTCGCCCGTTTCGCGCCGATGCCCTGCGTCGCGGCTACCGCAGCACTCCTTGCCCGCTGCGGACGCTTTTATCGGCGGCAAGGCAGATGCGCCGCGACGGCAATGCATCCTGTAGGTGTCGGGTGAGGTCGGTATCCTCGGTCATGGCACGCAGGACTAAGGCCTGTTCGATATTGCGCAGGTGTAGATGTCCGGGTCCGTCCGGCGTCCGAATGAGGTCGTCTCCTTCCGGGCGGTCCAGCAGAATGCCGCCGACCTCGGTGTGCCCTGCGATAACCGAGGACGCCGCCTTGTCGCAGTCGACGATGGACACGGACTCCTTGAGGCTGATGGTGTCCTTTGCGAGGAAAGCGGTTTTCGACATCGTCGTCCCCCGGGGTGCGCCTCATCCCCGCCGACCGAGCCATCTTCGAAACTCACCTGAAGCTGGCCGCAATTCTTCATGTCCGGCGCAATCTCGTCAGACATGCGCAGGCAGATGCCATGGACCCGCAAGGGCTTGGCATTGGTGATCTGGCACCTCACGTCGACATAATGCAGGCCGCAACCGATCTGATGTGCCAGATCACCACATCAGCGCTTTGAGCCGCCCCCACTGATGACCATTTGAGTGCTGGTTCAGGGTCATCCGGAAGAAGTAGGGCCCGCCCAGCCTCCGCGCCACCGCAATTGGGCGCTGCCATGAGGGATGGTGGCGCAGGATATAGCCCTCGACCAGTTTGCGCCCTGTTTCGCGCGTGGCGTCTGCAACCGCTCCGCATCGGCGACGGTAGTGGCGAGGGGCTTTTCGCCAAGGACAAGCGCGCCATGGGTCAGTGCCTGAATGGCCAGATCGGCATGGCTGTCGGCATAGGAGAAGACAACTCCCAGATCGGCTTTGGCCGCAAGACCCTCCTCAAAGCTGCGAAAGCGGGGATCGCTCCGCAAATCCCCCAGAATGTGCACATCTCACCAGTTCACAGGCACCACGATCCGCGTGCCCATTGGGTGATGCGCCAAGGCATGCAATCGGCCCATATTGTCCAGGCCAACTGCCAGAACGCGTGTCATTCAGACCTCCACCCGTGTCACAGACCCCACAGCCACCTCGCGCCCCGACCGGCGTGACTGGATCGCGGCAAAGGCAAGCGCCAAGCTCCGCAGATTCTCCGCCGCGCCGTTGGCGGGTTCGGTATCGTCCTCGACGGCGACCAGCAAAGCGCCCATCGCTCCCCGGAAGCCATCGTTGAACCAAGTGCCTTGCAGGTCTGGCCGCGCCTTGCCCTCGGCATTGGTCAGCGTGACGGACTGGCGGCCAAGGTCAGGGCCAAGGCTGTGCAGACTGCCCAAGGTCCCGCCGATATAGGTGGCGTCCGACGCGCCAAACGGCACCCCGCCGTCAAACACCAGAGAGGCTTGCCCGCCCGGTATCCGCACCAAAGCCTGCGCCAGCAGCGGGATGGCCGCCTTCTGACCTGCGGCACGGCGGGTTGTGGCGACGACGCTTTCCGGGTTCGGGACAATGCTGGTCAGGAAATCGAACCAGTGAATGCCGAAGTCATACAGGATCAGATCCTCGATCCGCTCGAACGGGGTGCCCGCGATCCAGCCGTGGTTCCAGTGGATGGCGATATGGGCCGAGATCACCTCCCCCACCAGCCCCGCCCGCACGGCTTCCCGCATCCACGACAGATGCGGCGCCCAGCGGCCATTCTGGTTCACGGCAAGCTTGACGCCTTTGTCACGGGCGAGCTTCACCAGCCGCTGACCCTCGGCCAAGTCCAGCACGAAGGGCTTTTGGGACAGCACGTGCTTTCCCGCCTTCAGCGCCGCTTCCATCAACGGCAGACGGTCGGCGGGATGCGGGGTGATATCGAGCACGTCGATGGACGGATCGGCCAGAACCTCTTCAAACCGGTCCGTGACCCGCGCCTTGGGCGCATAGGTCTGGGCCAAAGCCTCGGCCTTGCCGCGCGTCCGGTTGCAGATCGCGGAAACTTCCCATCCAGCGGTGCGATAGGCCTCCAGATGCGCCGAAGCTATACCACCGGCGCCGATCAGGCCGATGCGGGGGCGATAGCTGCCGGGAAGGGGGGGCAGATAGGGCAGGCCTGGGGCCGCAATCTTGCCCACCTCGGCGGTGCGCAGGGCATAGGTGTCTGCATCGGGCGTGGTCATGGCAGCAACGCCACGGTGCGCTTGACGCGCGCGGACAGGGCGGCTGAGTCGACAATCCGTTGGCCAAGAAGGCTGACCTGAGGGTCCAACGGGCCGGTGATCTTCTCGCCTTTGGCAAGGCAATCCAGCACATAGCCAATCGCATCCTGCCGCCCCTTTGGCAGCGGCTCGGCGGGGATCGGATGGGGTTCGGGCTTTGCCCGCGTCTGCATCGTGACATGGTCGGCATAGTCGCGGCTTTGGATCGTACCGTCACTCCCCACAAACACAAACCCGCAATGGGGCTGCGGCTGGATCGTCCAGGGGTCTGTGAAGGTGCCCCAGCGCGTCTCCATCTTCGACAGACCACGGGCATAGCGCAGCACGGTGATGGAGTGCTGATCGACCTCTATCCCGGGCCGCTCATCAATCGTGCAGGTCACCTCCAGCGGCGCCTCGCCATTCATGTACCATGTGCCAAGCGTTGTGCCGTACCCGAGGTAATCCAGTAGACTGCCCCCGCCCGAGGCCCGCTTGTACCACCAGGAATTGGGTTTCTGCGCCTCGACCTCCGCCGGAGAAACCTCGACCTTGTCGGCGAGGTGATAGAGCGGCCCCCGATTGCCATCGTAGAAATGCACCTCCAGCAGATCGCCGATCATCCCCATATCAATCAACCGCTTGGCGGTGACATGGGCAGGCACCCAAGCCAAGGGCCAGTTGATCGCCAGCACTTTGCCCTCCATCGCCGCAATCATCTTGCGGGCGTCTTCGGCTGAGGCAGCGAAGGGCTTTTCGACGAAGACATTGCAGCCA
>CANGHD010000011.1 GCA_947453525.1 Paracoccaceae bacterium
CTGGCAGGTGCTCTCGCCCTTCATCCGAATTTCGACGGGGTGTTCTGCCTGCCCGGCACGCATTCGAAATGGGTTCAGGTGTCGGCCGGAGAAGTGGTGTCTTTCCAGACCTACATGACCGGCGAACTTTTCGCCCTGCTGTCCACCCAGTCCGTCCTGCGTCATTCCCTGACCGCCGAGGGCTGGGACGACGCTGCATTTGATGAGGGTCTTTCCGAAGCCCTCTCGCGCCCCGACCGCATCGCCGCCCGGCTGTTTTCGCTGCGCGCCGAAGGCCTGTTACATGGCCTGACCGCACCACAAGCGCGGTCGCGCCTGTCGGGCCTGCTGATCGGCATCGAGCTGGCCGGGGCCAAGCCCTATTGGCTTGGCCAAGCGGTCAAGCTGATCGGGGCTGAGGCACTGGCGGCTTCTTACGCCCGCGCGCTTGCGGCGCAGGGCCTGAAGACCGAACGGCTTGACGCCACCACCTGCACCCTCGCGGGCCTGTCCGCCCTTTATGCAAAGCTGAAAGCATGACACCCCACCGCAATCTCATCGCCATCCTGCGCGGGATCACCCCCGCCGAGGCAGTCCCCGCCGCCGAGGCACTTGTCTCCGCAGGCATCACCCGCATTGAAGTGCCACTGAACTCGCCGCACCCGATGACCTCTATCGCCGCCATGGCGAAGGCCTTCGGGCATCATGCCGAAATTGGCGCGGGCACGGTCCTGACGGTCAAGGACGTGGCCGAGGTGCAGGACGCAGGTGGCACACTGATCGTCTCGCCCAACTGCGACCCCGAAGTGATTGCCGCCACAAAGGCGCGTGGTATGGCATCGTGGCCCGGCGTGATGACGCCGACGGAATGTTTTGCCGCCCTGAAGGCTGGGGCGGACGGGTTGAAGATCTTTCCGGCCAGTCTGATCGGACCCGAGGGCGTCAAGGCGATCCGCGCTGTTCTGCCCCGGGGCACTCAAGTTTACGCCGTGGGAGGCGCTGGCGCGCAGAACTTCGCCCATTGGTTCAACGCCGGTGCCGATGGCTTTGGCATCGGCACAGCGCTTTACACACCCGGCCTGACCGCTGCCGAAATCGCCACCCGCGCCGCCCTGATCGTCGCCGCCTATGATGAGGCCAAAGCATGAGCCAGATTTACGACCACCGCCGCTGCGAACTGGGGGAAGGGGCCTTCTGGCACCCGGAACGTCAGACCTTCCTGTGGTTCGATATCCTCGACAGCCGCCTTCTGGGCCGCAACGGCGATGACGCCGTGTCGTGGAAATTCCCGCAATATGTCTCCGCCGCCGCCTGGGTGGCCGATGATGTCATCCTCGTTGCGGGCGAACGTAGCCTGATGCTCTACGCGCTCGACGAACATGCCGTGATGCCGCTTCTGGAGCTGGAGGCCGACAAACCTGACAACCGCTCCAACGACGGGCGGGCGGATCGGCAGGGCGGCTTCTGGATCGGAACGATGGGCAAGGACCCGCAGGACCGTAAGGGCAAGGGCGCCATCTACCGGCTGTACAAGGGTGAAGTCCGCACGCTTTACCCCAATATCTCGATTCCCAACGCGATCTGTTTTTCACCTGATGGCACGATCGGTTACTTCGCCGACACGGCGGAGCAGACAGTCTGGCAGGTGGCGCTGGACGCCGATGGCTGGCCGCTGGGCGAGCGGGAAGTCTATCTCGACTTCAAGGGCACCGATATCTACCCCGATGGCGCCACTGTCGATGCCGAGGGCAATTTCTGGAACGCCCAATGGGGTCTGGGCCGTGTGGCGGCCTATTCGCCCGCAGGCGATTACCTGCGCGACGTCACGTTCGACGCCCCCCACACCTCCTGTCCAGCCTTCGGTGGCCCTGACCTCACGACGCTGTTCTGCACCACGGCACTTGAGGAAATGTCGGAAGAGGCCCGCGCCGCCCATCCTGACGCGGGCAAGACCTTCTTTGCCGAAAACATCGCCAAGGGTCTGCCCGAGCCGAGGTTTCTGGCATGAAGCGCGGCCTTGGTGTCTGTTACTACCCGGAACAATGGGATGAGGCTGTCTGGGAGTCTGACGCCACCCGCATGGCCGATCTTGGCCTGACATGGGTGCGGATCGGTGAATTTGCCTGGAGCCGGATGGAGCCGCAACCGGGCCAGTACGATTGGGGCTGGCTGGACCGGGTGATCGCGATTTTGGGCGCCAGGGGGCTGAAGGTCGTGCTGGGCACGCCAACGGCCACCCCGCCACGCTGGATGATCGCCAAGCACCCCGACATGCTGCCGGTCGATGAAAAAGGCCAAGTGCGGGGGTTTGGTTCCCGACGGCATTACGACTTCAGTCATCCGGGCTATCGGATGGACTGCGCAAAGATCGTGACGGAACTGGCTGTGCGCTACGGGAAAAACCCTGATGTGGCGGCGTGGCAGACCGACAACGAATACGCCTGCCACAAAACCGTCCATAGCTATTCAGCGGCAGCCTTGGCGGCTTTCCGGACGTGGCTGGCGCAGAAATACCAGTCGGTCGATGCGCTCAACCGGGCCTGGGGCAATGTGTTCTGGTCGATGGAATATGCCAGTTTCGACGAGATCGCCCTGCCCAACCTGACCGTGACCGAGGCGAACCCGGCCCATGTCATGGCGTTTCGCCGCTTTGCCAGTGACGAGGTGGTCGGCTTCAACAAGCTGCAGGTCGATATCCTGCGCAAGCACTCGACCGCGCCGATTGCCCACAACTACATGGGTCAGGTCACGGACTTCGACCATTTCGCGGTGGGCTCGGATCTGGATATTGCGTCATGGGACGCCTATCCCATCGGTTTTCTGGGCGACCGCGTGGCGGCCAGTCCCGAGCACAAACGCCGCTTCCTGCGGCAGGGCGATCCGGACTTTCAGGCCTTCCACCATGACCTGTACCGCGCCGTCGGTCGAGGCCGCTGGTGGATCATGGAACAGCAACCCGGCCCGGTGAACTGGGCCCCTTGGAACCCCGACCCGCTGCCCGGCATGGCAAGGCTTTGGGCTTGGGAGGCCTTCGCCCATGGGGCCGAGGCCGTCTGCTACTTCCGCTGGCGGCAAGCACCTTTCGCGCAAGAGGCGATGCACGCGGGCCTGCTGCGCCCCGACAGCGAAGCCGCGCCGGCGCATGACGAGGTGGCCGTGGTCGCCCGCGAACTCGTCGCCATGCCCGATGTGCAGCAGACGCAGGCGCAGGTGGCGTTGGTGTTCGACTATGCTTCGGACTGGGTCTGGCAGACCCAGCCACAGGGCCGCGACTTCAGCTATTTCCGGCTGGCCTTCGACCTGTACCGGGGTCTGCGCCGGCTTGGTCTGGACGTGGACATCCTGCCGCCTGATACGGGCGATCTGTCGGCCTACAAGCTGGTGCTGGCACCGGGCGTGGCCACCCTGTCGCCCGAACTGCTTGGCGCTTTGAAGGCCTTCGCGGGCACTTCCCTCATCGGCCCACGAGCCAATGCCAAGACCGCGGAGTTCGCCATCCCGGTCCCCCTGCCGCCGAACCTTCCCGGCCTCGATGCCAAGGTGATGCGGGTGGAAAGCTTCCCGCCGGATGTGACCGTGCCGCTGACCCAAGGCGGCGCCTTCAAGCACTGGCGCGAAAAGCTGCAGGGGGAGGCTATGGAATCCACCGCAGACGGCTTCCCGGCCGTGGTGAAGGGCGGAAAAGTGCATTATCTCTGCGGCTGGCCCGATGACGCAGCCGCAGACCGGATTCTGGCGGTGCTTTGCGCTGGCGAGGGTCTGGCCACCCAGATCATGCCCGAGGGCCTGCGCCGCCGCAGGGCGGGCGATGTGACCTTTCTGATCAACTACAACGCCGAACCCGTCACCCATGACGGCATGACCGTCGCGGGCTGCGATGTGCATTGGAGCCGGACATGAGCCTTGCAACCCTCGCCGCCACTGCCACGGAGGAACTGGGCGCAGGATGTGCCACGGTGTCAGAGGCCGAGTTTGCCGCACTGGTCGAGTCCATCGCCTCGGCCCGCCGGATCGTGGCATATGGCTGCGGACGCGAGGGCCTGATGATGCGGGCGCTGGCGATGCGGCTCTATCATCTGGGCTGTGACGTGCACATGCAGGGCGATATGTCCTGCCCTCCGGTCGGAGCCGGGGACCTGTTTGTGGTGTCATCCGGTCCGGGTCGCCTGTCGACCGTGGCGGCGCTGATCGGGCAAGCGAAGACGGCTGGTGCCAGAGTTGCCTGCATCACGGCGGAACCAGATGGCCCCGATCCGCAGGCCGCAGACCTGCGGCTGGTGATTCCCGTTCAGACCATGGCGCGGGATCAGACTGCACCTACGTCAGTTCTGCCGATGGGCTCGGTCTTCGAGGGGGCGATGTTCCTGATCTTCGAACTTCTGGTTCTGGCCCTGCGACCGCGCCTGACGGAAAGCTTAGAAACGATGCGCGCCCGGCATACCAATCTGGAATAGGCGTTGCTCGCGGCGGCTGAACATTATTCGCTTGCACAATCTTGCGCCACTGGGTCAGATCAGCGACACATGCGGCGGAACAAATGCCGGAACGGAGAAATACAGGGTTGTCACAGCCCATAGCCATTCGCGTCAACGGACTTCGCAAGTCTTTCGGCCCGCTCGAGGTGCTCAAGGGCGTGTCCCTGACAGCGCGCGAAGGGGATGTCGTGGCCATAATCGGCGGTTCGGGCTCGGGCAAGTCGACGATGCTGCGCTGCATCAACTTTCTGGAAACCCCTTCGGGTGGCGAGATCGAGATCGCCGGCGAGAAGATGCTGATGAAGACCGACGGCCTTCCGGCCGACAAGCGTCAACTGGAAAAGGCCCGGCAAAGCCTTGGCATGGTGTTTCAGAACTTCAACCTCTGGACTCACAAGACCGTCTTGGAAAATCTGATAGAAGTACCGGTCCATGTCCTGAAAGTGCCCAAGGCCGAGGCCATCGAGCGCGCCCGCGCCCTGCTGAAGCGCGTCGGCTTGGCGGAAAAGGAAGACGCATTCCCCGCCTTCATGTCTGGCGGCCAGCAGCAGCGTGCGGCCATCGCGCGCGCGCTTTGCATGAACCCAAAGGCCATGCTGTTTGACGAACCGACCTCGGCGCTTGACCCCGAACTCGTCGGCGAGGTGCTGCAGGTCATCAAGGGCCTGGCCGACGAAGGCCGCACGATGATTCTGGTGACCCATGAGATGCGCTTCGCCCGCGAAGTGTCGACCCATGTGATCTATCTGCACAACGGCGTCATCGAAGAGGAAGGCCCACCCGAACAATTGTTCGGCGCGCCGAAATCCGACCGTCTCAAGCAATTTCTGAAAACCGTGGGCTGATACCGACCCCAAACCAATTGACCCATGGGCAAACCTGACAAAAAAGGAGACCAAAATGAAGAAAATCGTCCTGGCTGCCGTGGCCGCATTGGCCTTCAGCAGCTCTGCCTTCGCTGACCCACTCAAGTTCGGCGTCGCGGCAGAACCTTATCCGCCGTTTACCTCTCCGGATGCCTCTGGCAACTGGGTGGGATGGGAAGTGGACTTCCTCGGCGCCATCTGCAAGCAGGCCGCGCTGGATTGCGTGATCACCCCCACCGCATGGGACGGCCTCATCCCCGCTCTGACCTCGGGCCAGATCGATGTCATCATGTCCTCGATGTCGATCACGGCCGAACGCGCCAAGACCATCGACTTCTCTGACCATTACTACAACACTCCGGCGATGATCGTCGCGACCAAGGGTTCGGGCCTGAAACCGACGCCGGAAGGTCTGGCGGGCAAGATCATCGGCGTGCAGGTTTCCACCACGCATGAAGCCTATGCCCAGAAGTATTTCGCGCCGACCGCTGCCGAAATCAAAACCTACCAGACGCTCGACGAACAGAACCAGGACCTTGCGGCCGGCCGGATCGACGCGGGCATGGCGGACTCCATCGCGCTGGACGCGTTCCTGTCGTCTGATGCGGGCAAGGCCTGCTGCGAAAGCGAAGGCAATGTGCAGGATGATCCGGAAATTCTGGGCCAGGGTGTCGGCTTCGGTCTGCGCAAGGGCGACCCGCTGAAGGACAAGCTGAACGCCGCGATCAAGGCGATCCGTGCCGATGGCACCTATGCCGCGATCACGGCGAAGTACTTCAAGTCCGACATCTACGGGTCTGACAAGTAATGACCTGCCCCCCACCCGCACAGATACCCGCACTGGAACTTTTGGGTTTTGGTGAGTGCGGGTGGGGGGCGACCCTGATATGGGGCCTTGGCAACTCGATCGTCATCGCGCTTGGCGCCTATGCGCTTGGCTTTGCCATCGGAATTTGCGGCGCCTTTGGCAAGTTGTACGGCGGCCCGATTGCCAAGGACTTGCTGGGGGTCTACACCACGATCGTGCGCGCCGTGCCGGAACTGGTGCTGATCCTGATCCTGTTCTACGCCTTCACTGGTCTTCTGAACGACGTCTTGCTGGCCTGGGGCTATGATCGCATCCAGATCTCGCCCATCATCACCGGCATCGTGGTTCTGGGCGTGGTGCAAGGCGCCTACCAGACCGAGGTGCTGCGCGGCGGCATCCTTGCCGTACCCGCAGGCCAGATCGAGGCCGCCCGCGCCATGGGCATGCCATCCGGCGTCGTGGCCCGACGGATCATCCTGCCCTTGATGACCGCGAATGCCTTGCCCGGGCTGGCCAACCTGTGGCTGAACGCCACCAAGGACACCGCGTTGCTGGCAGTCATTGGATTCTCGGAACTGACGAAGGCGACCTATCAGGCCTCGGCCACCACGAAGGCGTTCTTCGTCTTCTATCCGGCGGCGATGTGCCTTTATCTGCTGATCTCGCTGACCTCGACCTTCCTGATCGGGCGGATCGAGAAATGGGCCCGGCGCGGCCAGCGCGATGTGAGGGGCTGATGCAGGATTTCCTCAAACCGCACCGCATCGTGTTGATCCTGATCGCCGCCGCCTTGGTGATATGGTGCGTCTTTGAGCTGAACTGGTCATGGCTCGCCAATCCGAAGTATCAGGTGCTGATCCTGCAGGGCATCTGGCGCACGATCTGGATTCTGGTGGTGACCATGGTGGTGGGCATGGTTCTGGCCATTCCGATTGGATTGGCGCAAGCGGCTGGCCCCTGGTATCTGGCCACACCCGCGCGGGTCTTCTGCACGATCATCCGGGGTACGCCGCTGCTGATGCAGTTGTGGCTGCTGTACTATGGGTTGGGAAGCCTGTTCCCCTCAATCCCGTGGATCAAGGATTCCGCGCTTTGGCCCTATCTGCGCCAGGCCTGGCCCTTCGCCGTCGTGGCGCTGTCGCTGTCGGTTGCGGGCTATGAGGGCGAAGTGATGCGCGGCGCCTTCAAGGGCGTCCCGCATGGCCAGTTGGAGGCCGCGAAGTCGATGGGCATGCCCGCCTTCACCATGTTCCGCCGCATCTGGCTTCCGCAAGCCCTGCAGCGTGTGCTGCCGACCTTGGGGGGCGAGACGGTGTCGCAGTTGAAATCGACACCTTTGGTGTCGACCATCACCATCATGGACATCTATGCCGTGACCGGCCGCATCCGACAGGATACTTTCATAATCTACGAGCCGCTTCTGCTGCTCGCGGTTGTCTATATGATGATCACCGGCCTCATCGTGCTGTTGTTCCGCTGGTTCGAAAGCCGCACGCCGACGCGGACGGCCTAAGTCTATTCCGCGGCCAACCGCTTCGACGTCGCCAGCATCGGCTTGAGGTAACGACCGGTATGCGAGGCCTCGACCTTGGCCACCTGTTCCGGCGTGCCGACGGCCACGATCTCGCCACCGCCATCGCCACCCTCCGGCCCGATATCGATCAGCCAGTCGGCGGTCTTGATGACGTCGAGATTATGCTCGATGACCACGACCGTGTTGCCCTGATCGACCAATGAGTGAAGCACCTCCAGCAACTTGCGCACATCGTCGAAATGCAGGCCGGTGGTGGGCTCGTCGAGGATATACAGGGTCTTGCCCGTGGCCCGGCGGCTGAGTTCCTTCGACAGCTTGACACGCTGCGCCTCCCCACCCGACAGGGTGGTGGCCTGCTGGCCGACCTTGATGTAGCCAAGGCCCACTTCGCACAAGGCATCCATCTTCTCGCGGATCGCCGGAACCGCCTGGAAGAACTGCGCGGCATCCTCGCAGGTCATGTCTAGAACATCGGCGATGCTCTTGTTCTTGAACTTGATCTCAAGCGTTTCACGGTTGTAACGGTGACCCTTGCAGGTCTCGCAGGTCACATAGACATCCGGCAGGAAATTCATCTCGATCTTCAGTACTCCGTCACCCTGACAGGCTTCGCAGCGCCCGCCCTTGACGTTGAAGCTGAAGCGGCCGGATTGGTAGCCGCGGGCTTTCGCCTCCGGCAGGCCGGCGAACCAGTCACGGATGGGCGTGAAGGCGCCGGTATAGGTGGCGGGGTTGCTGCGCGGGGTGCGGCCGATCGCCCGCTGGTCGATGTCGATGACCTTGTCGAGATGTTCAAACCCCTTGATCGTCTCGCAGGGTGCCGGCGTCTCATGCGCGCCGTTCAGGCGCATGGCGGCGTTCTTGAACAGGGTTTCAATGGTCAAGGTCGACTTACCGCCCCCGGAAACGCCCGTCACGCAAACAAACATGCCCAGCGGAAACTCGGCGGTGACGTTCTTGAGGTTGTTGCCCGAGGCATTCACCACCGTCAGCTTCTTGCCATTGCCCTTGCGCCGCACCTTGGACACCGGGATTGACAGCTTGCCCGAGAGGTATTGCCCGGTCAGGCTCGCCGCATCTGCCATAATCTCGGCCGGTGTCCCGCGCGAGATGACCTGTCCGCCATGCACCCCCGCCCCCGGCCCCATGTCGAAGACATAGTCGGCCTCGCGGATGGCATCCTCGTCATGTTCGACCACCAGCACCGTGTTGCCCGCATCGCGCAGGTTCTTCAGCGTGGTCAAAAGCCGGTCATTGTCACGCTGGTGCAGGCCGATCGAGGGCTCGTCCAGCACATAAAGCACGCCGGTCAGGCCAGAGCCAATCTGGCTCGCCAGCCGGATGCGCTGGCTTTCGCCGCCCGACAGAGTCCCGGCAGCGCGGCTCAATGTCAGGTAGTTGAGGCCGACATTGACAAGGAAACCAAGCCTTTCGCGGATTTCCTTCAAGATGGCGCGTGCGATTTCGTTCTGCTGGTTGGTTAGCCGTTCCGGAACCGAGCCGATCCAGGCAAAGGCCTCCTGTATCGACATCTGCACCACCTGCCCGGCGTGAAGGCCGGCGATCTTCACCGCCAAAGCCTCGGGCCGCAGACGGTAGCCCTGACAGGTGCCGCAGGGGCGGTTGTTCTGGAACCGCTCCATCTCCTCGCGAGACCAGGTCGAGTCGGTTTCCTTATAGCGGCGTTCCATGTTGGGGATGACGCCCTCAAAGATGCGCTTCACCGTGTAGATGCGCCCGCCCTCGTCATAGCGGAACTCGATCTCTTCCCCGCCCGAACCGCGCAGGAAGACCTCTTTCACCTTGTCGGACAGGTCTTTCCACTTCTTCTTCTTGTCAAAGGCATAGTGGATCGCCATCGCATCGATGGTCTGGGTGAAATAGGGACTTTTCGATTTGGCCCAAGGCGCAATGGCGCCTTGTTGCAGGGTCAGGCTTTGATCGGGCACCACAAGGCGTTCGTCAAAGAACAGTTCCATCCCAAGGCCATCGCAGACCGGGCAAGCGCCGAAGGGGGCGTTGAACGAGAACAGGCGCGGTTCGATTTCCGCGATGGTGAAGCCCGACACCGGGCAGGCGAATTTCTCGGAATAGGTGATGCGGGTGCCTTCGCCTTCGGCAGGGGCGGTCTCGATCACGGCGATGCCATCGGCAAGGTTCAATGCGGTACGGAAGCTGTCGGCGAGGCGGATCTGGATGCCGTCGCGCACCACGATCCGGTCCACCACAACGTCGACATCGTGGCGCAGTTTCTTGTCGAGCACAGGCGGGTCTTCCAGATCATGGAAGGCACCGTCGACCTTGACGCGCTGGAAGCCTTGCTTGCGCAGTTCAAGGAACTCTTTCTTGTACTCGCCCTTCCGGTCACGGATGATCGGGGCCAGCAGATAGGCGCGGCTGCCCTCCTCCATCGCCATCACGGCATCGACCATATCCTGCACCTGCATCGCGGTGATCGGCAGGCCGGTGGCGGGGGAATAGGGGATGCCGACGCGGGCGAACAGCAAGCGCAGGTAGTCGTAGATCTCGGTGACGGTCCCCACGGTCGAACGCGGGTTCTTTGAGGTGGTCTTCTGTTCGATCGAAATGGCCGGGCTCAGGCCCGAGATGTGGTCGACATCCGGCTTGCCCGCCATGTCGAGGAACTGCCGTGCATAGGCCGACAGGCTTTCGACATAGCGGCGCTGGCCTTCGGCATAGATCGTGTCAAACGCTAGCGAGGACTTGCCGGACCCCGACAATCCGGTGATGACCACGAACTGATCGCGCGGAATATCGACATCCACGTTCTTCAGATTGTGCTCGCGCGCGCCGCGCACTTCAATGAACTTCTGCTCAGCCATGCCACACCCCACCAAGACACCCAAGATAGGGCTTAACGGCAGGCTTTCCAACTGGAAAAAGTGAACGAAGTGTGAACCTGACGCTGCGGATGAAAAACTTCTGCGGCAGCTTTACTAATTCAGTTATTCGAATATATATGAAATATCTCATCGAAAGGTCTATCCGATGTTCAACTTCCTGCATGCCTCTCCCGCTCAACTGCAAATGACCGTGAAAGACGCGATGGCCAAGGTCGCCTCCGGCGAGGTGCTTCTGGTCGATGTGCGGGAACGGGCCGAGCTGCTGGCCTCAGGCACCGCGAAGGGGGCGATCCATATCCCGGTCTCGCTGATCGCCATGAAGGCTGACCCCAAGGGGCCGGATTTCGACAAGCGTTTCAACGGCAAGACGGTGGCGGTGTACTGCGCCTCGGGCGCACGGTCGGGCATGGCGGTGCAGGCCTTGCAACGGCTGGGGTATCAGGCGGTGAACTTTGGGGGCTTTGGTGCCTGGGTGCAGGCGGGCGGTCCGGTTACCCGAACGTAAGCCTGCGCCGCCCTTGGATCAGGTGAATGCCCAGACCCAGCAGCGAGAAGCCGATCAGGAACAGCGCCAGGCCGGAAACTCCGGCCTTTTGCATCAGGAAAGCCAGCAAGGGCGTCCCTGTCGTCGTGCCAAGATTGCCCAGTTGCGCAATCGCCCCCGCAGCCCGCGCGCGGTCCTGCGGCCTGGGGTTCAGTTGCGGGATAGAGGAAAAGCTGGCCCCCTGCACGATGCCCAGACTGGCCGCCAGAAGCAGGGCCGCACCGATCACGACATCCTGACCCCAGCAGACCCAGATGCCCAAAGCCGCGACCGAGGCCACCGCGAACCCTGCCTCGACCAGCCGCACGGCCGCCACCCGGCCCAGCAGCCAAACCCCAAGCGTCAGGCTGACACCGATGGAGACCAAAGGCATCGCCACACCGGCAAAATGGCCCCATCTCCCCAAGGCGGCGGGCAAAAGCGTCAGAACTGCCACGTAAGTCACAGTATAGCACACAAACCCCGTGGCTGGAGCCGCGATGAAGGGCGACGCATAGATCTGCCAGTGCTGCGCAAGAATCCCGCCCTGCCCTGTGACCAAGGCAGGCTTCACATCCCCAGGCATTAGTGGCCAAAGCGCTGCGGCGCAGGCCAACAGCCATAGCGCATGCAGGCGGAACAGGCCCGCAATCCCGGAACTCTCCAGTATGCCGGGGCCCACCCAAGCCAGCACAGCATAGGTCAGCCCAAAGAAGCTGGACCACAGCGTCAGCGCAACACCCTGCCGATGCGGCGGTGCGGCGGCCGCAATCGCTGTGGGGCCCACGACGACGATTGCCAGATGCGACGCCCCCTCCAGCACGCGGGCCAGCATCATGAGCGGATAGGGCGGCAGAACAGATTCAACCAGCGAGACCATAGCCCCCAGAACCAGGGCCACCAGAATCGCCCGCCGTGCCCCCACCCGCGCCACGACCAGCCCGGCGGTTGTGCCCAACACCAGTCCAACCATGCCGACGATGGAAACCATGAGCCCGATCCACACCCCGGCTCCCGCCGGATATGCCGCACCAAGCGCCTGATAGGCCACGGAAATCTTGCCGAACTGCGCCGCAGCCCCAAGGCCCGCGCACCACAGCGCAAGAATGGTCAGAAGGCTGCGCATGGCGGCTCCGGTTTGGGATCAGAAGTGGGTAAGGCCCGCGCGGATGCTTGTCCAGCCTGTGACAAGCGAATCTGGACGATGCGTGGTAGCGCAACTGCTTTGTAAAAATGGAATGTCACTCTTGCAAAACTTTCAAGACGGTTCAGTATCAATCGCATGACACGATTTCTCGCCCTGATTGGCCTTCTTGGCATTCCGGCGCAGGCCGCCGACCTTTGCCCCCTGGCACAGGCCCTGAGCAAGATCGTTTCAGCGGAAACCACCTACCGTCCGCCACCCTGCCCCAAGATCGGCTTTTCCACTTTGCCCGAAGGCGGAACGGCGGTGCATTCGCAAGCCGGGGCCTATCTTCCGGACTCGGGTCGGATCGAGCTTGCCCCCGACCTTGACCTGACGACGGCCTATGGGCAAAGCTATCTGCTGCACGAATTGGTTCACGCCGCGCAATATGCCAGCGGCGCGCAAAACCACGTCGCTTGCCCTGCCGCCCTGGAGGCCGAGGCTTATACCGTGCAGGCGCACTTCCTGCGCGAGCGGGGATTGGGGCAAGAGGCGCTGGTGATTTCGCTTCTTGCCGATCAATTGGGCAGTTGCGGTGTGGAGGCAGACTACTAGATGTGTATGGCGCGGTCGTAGGCGTCCAACACCGACTCGTGCATCATCTCCGACAGGGTCGGATGCGGGAAGACGGTGTTCATCAGGTCTTCTTCCGTCGTCTCCAGTTGGCGGCCGATGATGTAGCCCTGGATCAACTCGGTCACTTCCGCGCCGATCATATGGGCGCCCAGCAACTCACCGGTCTTGGCGTCGAACACCGTCTTGATGAAGCCCTCTGTCTCACCCAAGGCGATCGCCTTGCCGTTGCCGATGAAAGGGAAACGACCGACCTTGACGTCAAAGCCCGCGTCCTTGGCCTTCTGCTCTGTCATGCCGACCGAGGCGACCTGCGGATGGCAATAGGTGCAGCCCGCGATGGAACCCGGCTTGATCGGATGCGGATGGCCGCCAGCGATGAGTTCGGCCACCATCACGCCTTCATGGCTTGCCTTGTGCGCGAGCCAAGGTGCACCTGCGATGTCGCCGATGGCATAGAGGCCGGGCACGCCCGTGCGGCAGAATTCATCCGTCACCACATGGGTGCGGTCAATCTTGACACCCAAAGCCTCAAGCCCCAGACCTTCGACATTGCCAAGGATGCCAACGGCAGAGATCACCGTGTCGAACTCCTGGGTCGTGGTGCCCTTGGCATCTTCCATATAGGCGACAACCTTGCCGGGCGAACGGTCCAGCTTCTTCACGGTCGTCTTTTCAAGGATCTTCATGCCCTGCTTGACAAACGCCTTCTTGGCGAAAGCGCTGACTTCAGCATCTTCCACCGGCAGCACGCGGTCCATAACTTCCACCACCGTGGTATCAGCCCCCAAGGTGTTGAAGAAGCTGGCGAATTCGATGCCGATGGCACCGGAGCCAATCACCAGCAGCTTCTTGGGCATCCGCTTGGGTTGCAGCGCGTGGCGATAGGTCCAGACCAGATCGCCATCCGCCTCCAGCCCCGGCAATTCGCGCGCACGCGCACCGGTGGCCAGCACGATGGCCTTGGCGGTCAACTCTTCGGCGCCCTTGTCGGAGGTCACCTTCACGGCCCCTGCCTTGGGAAGCGTGGCGTTGCCCATGAAGACGGTGATCTTGTTCTTCTTCATCAGATGGCCGATGCCGCCCGACAATTGCTTGGCAACCGCACGCGACCGCGCCACCACCGCGTCCAGATCAAAGCCCGCGCCTTCGACCTTCAGGCCGAATTCCTTGGCCCGGCGCATCAGGTGAAACACCTCCGCACTGCGCAGCATCGCCTTGGTCGGGATACAGCCCCAATTCAGGCAGATGCCGCCGAGGCTCTCCCGCTCGATGATCGCCACCTTCTGGCCGAGTTGGGCCGCGCGGATCGCCGCCACATAGCCACCGGGTCCGGCACCGATCACGATAACGTCGAAGGTCTGAGCCACCATCTTTTCCTCCCGTGAAAAAGTAGTTTGGTATTAAACTATCTTGCAAAGGCCCGCAACGGCGTGCCCGCCGTAGCCCTATGCGGGTTTTGCATGGCTTTCCGTCAGGGCCCGAACCACGGCACCATAGCCGCCTTCTGACAGAAATGCCGTTTCCTCACGAGTTGAGGTGCGGCCAAGGGCAACGTTGCGGGCAGGGAAGCGGTTGAAGCGGGAGATGATCTCTTGATGGACACGGGCGTGCAGGGCCATCTCCGGATCGGACGGCAGACGCTCCTCCATCAGACGCACAGCGCGGGCCTGATCAGCGGGGTTTTCGGAATGCTCGAACGGCATGTAGAAAAACTGTCGCTCAGGCTCCGGTGCGCCCATGTCCCAGCCTTCGTCGAGCGCCTTGCGGGCGGCGGCCAAGGCCAGAGGGTCGGTCGCAAAGGCATCCGCCGTGCCGCGGTGCATGTTGCGCGGCACCTGGTCGGTCAGGATGAGGTAGGCCAGCGTGCCCACGGCCCCATCGACCCAATGTTCCAGCCCGCCGTCCCGCGCGGCTTGCCAAAGGTCAAGAAAGACGTCGCGACACATCGCATCCAGATCGTCACCGCCCTTGTACCAGCGGTCAGGCCCCACCGTACCCAGCCAGAAATCCAGAACGTCTACCGGATCATCCATGCGTGTCTCCCGTTTTGCGCGAAGGTGACAGGTTCACTCCGATAGCGCAATCAGCCAGCACGGCTGCGACGGGGGTCCATCTCCATCACCGCGCCGACCGCCAGGGAAGAGGCATTGGGCGACAGGCTGGCAAAGCCCGCCTGCCCAACCGGGCCGGACCGGCGGCTGATCCGCCAAGCGGCATAGCCGGACAGAACGAAGAAAAGCAGGCCAAGAAACAGGAAATATCCACCGGGCCCGATTTGCCCCATGAACCAGCCCGACACCAGCGGGCCGAAGATCGCGCCAAAGCCGTTGAGGAAGATCAGTCCGGCCGAGGCACCGGGCATGTCGTCCTTGCTGAGGTAGTCATTGGTCAGGGCTATCAACAGCGAATAGAGGGGGTTGATGATGCCGCCGAGCAGCACGGCGACCGGCAGGATCAGCGCGAAGGGCAGTTTCACGAAGGTCGCCCCCATCATCAGAACGGCCCCGGCCAGCGACAGCCACATGATCAGCGCCCGCCGGTCCATCCGGTCCGACGCCCAGCCGATGGGGTACTGGAGCAAAAGTCCGCCGATATAAAGCGCAGCCCCATAGGCCGCGATCTGCCCGAAGGTCAACGCCCGCATCGCCCCCCAGACCGAGGCCATGCCGAACATGCCCGCATAGATGCACCCGGTCAGCAGCATCCCCGCGCAGCCCAGCGGAGAGGTGGCAAAAAGCTGCCGGAAGCTCATCCGCTTGGCATCCTCGAAGGTGGGGGCCGGGGTATCGGCCAGAAGGATCGGCATGAAGGCCAGCGACACCAGAACCGAGGGTATGATGAAAAGCCCGAAGCCCGCCGGATCGCCCATCGCCAACAGGCCCTGACTGGCGATGATGCCCAGCATCTGCACGATCATGTAGGCCGACAGCGTCTGCCCCCGCGTCTCGTTCGTGGCGGTGTTGTTCAGCCAGCTTTCGGCGGTGACGTAGATGCCGGAAAAGCAAAAGCCGATCAGCACGCGCATGACACTCCAAGCCGTCCAGTCCAGCAGCAGCGGATACAGGATAAGGATGGCGGAAATCATCGAGCCCAGAGCCGAAAACACCCGCACATGGCCCACACGCCGGATCATCGTCGGGGCCAGACGCGAGCCGCCAAGGAAGCCGACGAAATAGGATGACATCACGATCGAGAGTTCAAAGGTCGAGAAATTCTCGGCGGCTCCGCGCACGCCCAACAGCGTGCCCTGCACCCCGTTGCCCACCATCAGCAACATGACGCCCAACAGCAAGGGCCAGGAATGGGAGAGAACTTTCAGCATGTCGGGCTCCTTCGGGGTCAGTCTAGCAGGGGCTTGGGGAATGCTGCGACCATTTCCGACATTGCGGGTACCGGCCCCGATCTTTCCGGTCAGGTGTCGCGGCAGGTTCAGGGGATCAGCAGCGAGGAATCTCCGTAGGAAAAGAAGCGGTACTGCTGGCCCAGCGCATGGGCATAGACCCGCTTCATCCGCTCTTGCCCCATCAGGGCCGAAACCAGCATCAGCAGCGTCGATTTCGGCAGGTGGAAGTTGGTCATCAGCGCATCGGTCACCCGGAAGCGGTAGCCGGGATAAATGAAGATGTCGGTCGGCCCGCGCCAGGGCTCGACCCGGCCCGAGGCGGCGGCACTTTCGATCAGGCGCAGCGCGGTGGTGCCGACCGGGATCACGCGCCCGCCCTCAGCCTTGGTGACGTTGATCTCGGCTGCGGCCTCAACGGTCACCTCCCCCCATTCGGCGTGCATCTTATGGGTCGTCACGTCCTCGACCTTGACCGGCAGGAAGGTGCCAGCGCCAACATGCAGGGTCACTTCGGTGAAATCGACGCCCTTGGCGCGCAGAGCGTCCAGAAGCCAGGGCTCGAAATGCAGGCTGGCCGTGGGGGCGGCGACGGCACCGGGATGGCGGGCGAAGACGGTCTGATAATCGGTGCGGTCCTGTTCATCCGCCGGGCGCAGCGCCGCAATATAGGGTGGCAGCGGCATCTGGCCTGCTTGGCTCAGGGCGGCGTCGAAGTCAGCGCCGCTCAGGTTGAAGGCCAGAACCATGTCGGTGTCGGATTTCTCGGCCACCTTGGCCGAAAGAGCGTCGGAGAACCGGATCACCTCGCCCGCCTGCACCTTGCGCAGGGGCTTGGCCAAAGCGCGCCAGCCTTGGACGAGGGGTTCCAGAAGGGTGACTTCCACCTTGGCCACGGCCTCGCCGCGCTGGCGGGTGCCGAACAGGCGGGCGGGGATAACGCGGGTGTTGTTCAGGACCAGACGGTCGCCGGGGCGGAAGATGCTGACCAGATCGCGCACCTGCAGGTCGGTCAGTGCTTCACCCTCGGCCAGCAGCAGCCGAGCGGCACTGCGCGGCTTGGCGGGACGGGTGGCGATCAGGCCCTCGGGCAGATCAAAGTCGAAATCGGACAGCTTCATCCGCCGCCTCCGTTCTGGGTGGCTGGCAACTTGGGCGCGGGCGCGCGGAACAGGTCGCGGAACATGCCCGGTGTCAGGATCGACAGCGGGTTGACGCTGACATCGGGCTTGGTCGCCGTGCCTTTGAGGCGGTAGGCAAAGCCGAACAGCCCCTCGCCCTTGCGAGTCAGAACCGATCCGATGCGGTTGAGCAGATAGATCGGCGAGACCACGCCCCGCATGTCAAGCAGGGTGGTGTCGGAATGGTAGAGCCCCTCCAACGAAACGCCCATCGAAGCGCCGATGGCAGAGCCCTTCTGCACATCGATCGCCGTGGGGGTCAGGTGAAACTGCGCCTCGGCGCGGTCAAAGACGATGCCATCCCCGGCAAGCTGGTCAATCAGTCCGATGACCGAAATGGCCGACAAAAGGTCCGCCATGACTGAGCCGTAGTTGACCCTGATGTGACGGATCGTGGCATCTCCATCATACTCTCCGGGCTCCGCCCGCGGGATCAGCGTCAGGTCCAGGTCACCGCCATGGGCAGAAGCGAAGAGGTTGGCGGCCTGCATCGTGCGGCCCGCATCGGTGGACTGGATACGCACCGCCGTACCGTTGCGCGTCGGCACGGCCGTTCCGGTGACCGGGGCCGCCCCATTGACCGCGCCGGTGAAGGTGCCGTTGAAGCCGCCCTTGAGCGAAAAGTCGCCCTTGAATCCGGTGATGCGAATGCCGTCTGTGACCTGCAGATATTGCAGGTCCAGTGCCAGCGGACTGCCCGCCGTCGAGGCCGCTGCGCCGCGATTGGCCGGGAATTTGCGCAGGTCGATCGTGCCGGACGTGACCGCCAGCCCGACCGGAACCCCCGCGCCGCGCCCGGTGATCGCCACCGCACCATCGAGCCAGCCGCCGAGCGAGACTTTGTCGAACCGGGCCACGTCCAATCCGCCATTGCCCCGCAGCAGCACCTGCCCCTGCGCTTGCAGGCCCGCGCCTGACAGCGCGAGGCGGCTGACCTCTGGCGGAGAGCCAAGGCGGACGTCGGTCGTCAGGCTCGCGGCCGCGTTGGGCGGCTTGCGCCAGCCCAGTTCGGGAATGGCCAGTGTCAGGCCCTGCAAACCCGAGGACAAAGCCAGATGACCCGGCGCACCTTTGGCGAGTGTCAGCGTCACCTCCGCCGGAGCCGCCCCGGTGACCATGCCGCGCGGCAAGCCAAGGCCGAACTCGGTGACGGCGTCTTGCGAGATGGTCACCTGCCCCTTCACCTGCGCCGGGGGTGCCGGCACGGTGGTTGGGGCGATAAAGACGCCGGGGGGCACCATATCCTGCATTGCAATCTCTTGCGGCGTCGGGATCTGGATCGGGAAATCCTGCGAAAAGGTCACGTTGAAGGGCACCTTGCCGATCATCCCCTTGCCGGCAATCGTCATCCCCTTGGTGGTTCCGGCAACCTTCAGCACGGGCGCAGTCACCCGGTGCCCCTTGACCAGAATGTCGGAGGCGAAATCCGTGACCTCGGCGGTGGCATTCAGTTTCACGTCCCAAGCCATCACCCGCGCCTTGAGCGGCAAACTGACCTGCGCCGAGATGCGCGCCATGCCGCTGCCCAGATCGACCGGCTGCCCAGCCTTTTGCAGATAGTGGAACGGCGGTTGATCCATCAGCGACAGGATCGCGGTCAGTGCGCCGGCCATGTGCACGTCGATCTTGGCCTCGGCCGGGATTTTCGCGATGTCCTGAACAGCGAAAACGGTGTCGGACAGGTCAATCGCGCCGCCCTGCGGCGGTGTCACATGACCCTTCGACATCACCAAAGTATAGACCTTGCCCTGGATCGTGGCGTATCCATCGGCGCCCGTCACCGGCGGCATTTTGGGCATGAAATGCAGTTCGGCCTCGGCAAAGTCATAGGACAGTTCGGCCTTGGGCTCGGTGCCCGGGGCGATGCGCACGCTGGCGCGCAGATCGGACAGATCGGCGTTGCGGATGTTGCTGGCCACCCATGACCTTGTGCCCGGTACCAGATGCAAGGGCCAGATCGCCAGAAGCCGGTCACGGGAAATCTGGTTCAAGGTCAGATCAAACGCCGCCCGCCAACCGCCCTGCTCGGCCGCGACCTGGCCTGACAGGCCCAGATGCTCGGATCCATTCGACAGCGCCACCTGCCCGATGTCGACCGAGAAAGGGTCAAGCCGCAGCCGCAAATCGACCGCGCCCTGACTGAACTGGACGGGTGCCGCGAAAAGACCCTCGGGATCGATCTTGAGGTCCGACACTTCGATCTGTCCCAGAAAGGCGGCCGGACGGCGACCGGACAGTGGGCCGGTGATGGTTTGCCCTGCGTCATCGACCATATAGGCCTGCCCCTTGGTCGTCAGCCGCAGCGTCCGGCTTTGCACCGACAGGTCGGTCAGCAGGATGCGACCGGCGGCGGGGTCATAGCCGATGCCAAGGCTGGCATGGTCGAACGGGATCGGCGTGGTCTTGGCCAAGGGTTGCAACGCCCCCGCTGCAATATCAAGCCGCCCGTCCAGCGCGGTGATGCCCTTGGTGTCAAGCGTCGCGGCAATCCGGCCGGAGATCGGCGCATCCAGCACGCTGAGCCAGCCCAAGACCGGCGTCTGCGCTGCAAGATCGCGCGCCGCCACGCCGTCGACCTGTGCGGCGATGCGCGCCGTGCCAGCCCCCTTGGCGGCCACCGCCGTCAGAACCGCCCGCGCCGGAGTGCTGCCGCCCGCAACCAGCGTCATGCTCAACTGGGCGGCCAGTTCGGACGGGCGGTTCTCGATCGACAGGTGGCCGTCGCCCACCTGCCATGTCCGCCCGGCGCGCAGGTCGGTCATCGACAGGCTCAGCGCCTCGGCCTCGACCGATCGCAGATGGGTCAGGGCGGGCAGGGCAAAAGCACGGTCAAGGGCCGCGAACAGCGAAGACAGGTTGTCGATCTTGGGCCCTTCGGCGGAACCCAGCGCCAGATCGAAATGGCCGTCGCGGTCACGGCGGATGGCGATTTGGGCGCCGACGATGCGCAGGCTTTGGGCGCGCATCTGGCCTTCCAGCAGGCCCTTGGGGTCAAGGTTGACCTGAATTTCGGGCAGGGTCAGCAGGGTCTGGCCACCGGACTGCAACAGGCGCAGATCCTCCAGCACCAGATGTGGAACCCAGTCGTCGCCCACCATGATCTCGATGCCCCCCACCGACAAGGCACCCTCGGGCAGGGCCTCGGCGAGGGCATGGTTCAGCCGGGCCTCGACCTCGGCCACGATCCAGACCGGCATCTGGATCGGTCGCCCGAGCGAGCCCAGCACCAAAAAGGCGAAACCGAAAAAGACCAGCACCAGAAGAACACGGCCTCCGCCCCGCAGAGCACGGCGGCGCGTGCGTCCCCGCACATTGCCTGCCGTGCGGCGGCGCAGAAGTTTGCGGCGCTGGGGGGCCGGGACGGTCTGGATGCCAGCGGCTCCGGCCAGCCGGTCCTGTGGTCGCAAGACCAAAGGCGGCAGGTCTGCCCCAAACGCCTCGCCCGGAACGCCGCCTGTGACGTCGTCCGTCGCAACATGGGCGGTCGGTGCAGGCGTCGTCGGGCCAGAGGTCATCAAGGCGGTATCGGCCATCGCCGACACTCCACCTTTCTGTCCTGCCACCGCCATGCCTGCCTCGTGATGTTTCCGCACACCAGCCGTTGCCTTTATCTTTGCCGAAAGGCAACTACATCGCCAAGGAACGATCGTTCACAAGGCAAGGAGCCGCCCATGTCGCCAGACGTCATCCAAGGCCAGATGGCCCCCAATTTCACCCTGCCCCGCGATGGCGGCACCTCGGTCACCCTGTTCGCCCTGCGCCCCTCGCCGGTTGTCCTGTTCACCTATGGCGCCGATGGTACGCCCACCTGCACCAACGAGGTGATGGATTTCAACACGCATCTGGCAGAATTCGTGGCGGCGGGGGTCACGGTTCTGGGCCTGTCGAAGGACAGCGTCGCCAAGCATGACAAGTTCGTTGCCAAGATGGGCATCGGCTTTCCGCTCTTGTCCGACAAGGATGGCCACATGATGGAAGACTGGGGCGCCTTCGGCGAGAAGCTGTTCTTCGGGAAGCTGGTGCAGGGCGTGCTGCGCTCGACCTTTCTGATCGACGGCGAGGGACGGGTGGCGCGGGTCTGGAAGGTCGACAAGGTCAAGGGCCATGCGGCCGAGGTGCTGGCGGCCCTTAAAGGCTGAGCCGTCGCCCGTGGCTGGCAGCCGGGGGTTTCACACCCCCGGACCCCCATGGGATATTTGGACCTAGATGAAGAGATCAGATAGATGACCCTGGCTGAAATGGCGGTGCAGGTGCTGACCACTGCGGATGGCCGCGCCAAGGCCGCCCTTGGGCGCGCCCATGCGGCAGTCTGGTTTGCCGCGCGGGCGGCGGGGACGCCCTTGGCCATCGGTCGGGCAGCGCCGCCCCTGCAACCCGCGCGACCAGCGCAACCAGAACTGCTGTCGCCGCGCGATGTGCCACGCCGCAGGCCGGGCAGCCCCTTGGGGCGGATCGCCATGCTGCACGCCATCGCCCATATCGAGTTGAACGCCGTCGACCTGCATTGGGATATCATCGCCCGTTTTGCCCATCTGCCAATGCCCTCGGGCTTTTACGATGACTGGGTGAAGGCCGCCGATGACGAGGCCAAGCATTTCAACCTGATCTGCGATTGCCTTGAGGCCTTGGGCAGTTTCTACGGTGCCCTGCCAGCCCATGCCGGGATGTGGCGCGCCGCCGAGGACACCGCAGAAGACCTTTTGGGCCGCCTCGCCGTCGTGCCAATGGTGCTGGAGGCGCGGGGGCTGGACGTGACCCCCGGCATGATCGACCTTTTTGCCAAGGCGGGCGAGGCGCAGGCTCTGGCGGCTTTGCAGGTGATCTACGCTGAAGAGGTTGCTCATGTCGCTTATGGCTCGAAGTGGTTCAACTGGCTCTGCGGGCGCGACGGGCTGGACCCGAAAGAGGCGTTCCATGACCTGGTCCGACGCTATTTCCACGGCCTTCTAAAGCCGCCCTTCAACGTGGAAAAGCGCGCCGAGGCCGGGATTCCGCCCGACTTTTACTGGCCTCTGACCGAAGACGTCGGGACCGGCCCGGACGCGGATTTCAACTCCTGATCCTGTCACGGCCTGACTCAGGCGGAATCCCGCAAAGCGCCGTCGGGACCGTTCCAAAAGAGTTGCAGCGTCGTTCGGGGCTGGTTACTCACGCTGAAACGCCCGTTCTGGGCGGGTTTTCATATCCCTTTTCCCAGAACGGACCAAACGTGCTGACAAGGCTCGCCTATCGACTCAACCTCTGGCTGGAACCCGGGTTTCCGGAACAGCGCCTTTTTCTGAAATCCGAAACCTCCACGCGGTTCATCCGTCTGCGCCCGATGACCCAGGCCATCACGGCGGTGGTGGCTGTGCTGGCCGTGGGTTGGACCATTTTCGCCACCGCTGTCCTGCTGATGGATTTCATCAACTCCGGTTCTTCGCGCCAACAGGTCCAGCGTCAGACGGCCCTTTATGAGGAACGGCTCAACGCCCTGTCGGATGACCGCGACCTGCGGGTGGCGGAAGCCGCCGGCGCGCAGGAGCGGTTCAATCTGGCCCTGGGCCAGGTCTCGGCGATGCAGGAACGCCTGCTGGCCTCCGAAACCCGGCTGCGGGAACTGGAGACCGGGATCGACGTAATCCAGAACACGCTGCGCCGCACGATCCGCGAACGGGACGAGGCGCGGGGTGAAGCGGCGCAGGCGCAAGTGGCACTGAACAGCCAGCCCGGCGCCACTCATTCCGAAATCGGTCAGGCGCAGGACGTGGCCCTGACCTTGGACATCATGGCGCAGGCTCTGACCGACACCGCCAAGGACCGCGACGACGAGGTGGCCAATGTCGCCCGCGAACAGGATCGCACCGCCGCTGTGATCCAGCAGAAGGCGCAGCTTGAAGCGCGCAACAACGTCATCTTCGGCAAGCTGGAAGAAGCTCTGACCATCTCGGTGGCCCCTTTGGAGAAGATGTTCAAGGGGGCCGGGCTGAACCCGGATGATCTGATTTCGGCCGTCAAGTCGGGCTATTCCGGGCAAGGCGGGCCGCTGTCGCCAATTTCCCTGTCCACCATGGGATTGTCTGGCAGCCCGGACGAAACGCGGGCCAACGCCATTCTGCAAGGGCTCGACACCCTGAACCTCTACCGAATCGCTGCGTACAAGGTGCCCTTGGGCATGCCGGTCAAGGCAGCGATCCGCTTCACCTCGGGCTTTGGCGGGCGCAATGATCCGATCAATGGATCGGCGCGGATGCACGAGGGGCAGGATCTGGCGGGCGACTATGGCACCTCGATCTTTGCCACTGCCGACGGAACCGTGACCTTTGCCGGTTGGGAAAATGGCTATGGTCGCCTGATCAAGGTCCAGCATGCCTTCGGCATCGAAACGCGGTACGGCCACTTGTCGCAGATCGAAGTCAATGTCGGTCAAAAGGTATCGCGCGGCGAAAAAATCGGTGATATGGGCAACTCAGGCCGGTCGACCGGCACTCACCTTCACTACGAGGTCCGTCTTAGCGGCACTGCCGTGAACCCGATGACCTTCATAAGGGCAGCGAAAGATGTTTTCTAAAAGCCGCATCAATGAACCCGGTCCCAAGGCTGGCGAGAGCGAAAAACCAAAGGCGCCGGAGGCCCCTGTGACAAAACCTGCGATGGACTATACGCCGACCGCCCCCAAGGGCAAAGCCGGCCCCTCTGTTCTCTCTGCCGACCTGACGGTCGTGGGAAACCTGAAGACCTCGGGCGACATTCAGATCGAAGGTACGGTCGAGGGCGATATCCGCGCCCACCTCTTGACGGTGGGCGAAAGCGCCACCATCCGGGGCGAGATCGTGGCGGACGATATCGTCGTAAACGGTCGCGTGATTGGCCGGGTCCGTGGCCTGAAGGTCCGCCTGACCTCGTCCGCGCGGGTCGAGGGTGACATCATCCACAAGACCATCGCCATCGAATCGGGTGCGCATTTCGAAGGTTCGGTCCAGCGTCAGGAAGACCCGCTGGCCTCCAGCCGTGGTGCCTTGCCGCCGCCCTCGGCCAGCAACGCCGAAGGCGTCTGAGGTCAGGCTTCAGTTCGATGCGGGCGCCGCGCAACCGGCGCCCGTTTTCATGTTCGCCGCACCCCAAGAATTTTCACTGAAAATTCTTGGGGCCCTCCGGCAATGCTGCTATCCTGGGCCGGCCCTCAGCGGGGACATGTATGCTGGACCAGTCACTGACCGCCCTGATGGCCCCGCATGGGGCAGAGGCCAGGCGCATGTTTGACGGCACCTGCTTCATGGTGAACGGCAATCTGATGATCGGCACCCATAAAGACGGCCTCATCGTCCGGATCGGGGCCGAGGCGGTGGAACAGGGTCAGGCCCTTGGCGCCCGGCCGATGTTGATGGCGGGCCGGCCGATGAAAGGCTGGGTCTCGGTTGCAGCGCCCGAGGATCTGACCCTCTGGATCGACCTTGCCATGGCCTTCAACCGCACGCTACCGCGCAAAGCCGCCAAGCGCAGGTCGCGGAAGGCCTAGACCCCGAGCGCGCTCTGCGCCACCCTCACGACCATGACACAGACCGATATCTGCCGCACCAGACCCGGCTACCTGCTGGCCGCCGCCGTTCTGGCCTCCGCCATGGGCTTCATCGACAGTTCGGTCACGGCCATTGCCCTGCCGCAGATCCGCGCCAGCTTGGGCGGCACGCTGTCGGCAGCCGAGTGGGTACAGGGCGGCTACCTACTGGCGCTGACCGCGCTCATTCTGGTCGGCGGGGCGATGTCGGACCGCTTCGGCGTGGTGCGGGTGTTTCAGGGCGGCATCGCGGCCTTCGTCGCCAGTTCCATGCTCTGCGCGGCTGCCCCCTCAATGCCCTTGCTCATCGCGGCCCGTGCCTTGCAGGGCATGGGGGCCGCCTTCATGGTGCCGGGCTCGATGACCCTCGTCTCCCGCGCCTATCCGCGCGAACAGCGTGGCCGGGCCCTCGGCCTCTGGGCCGCCGCCGCCACCGCCACCACCGCCGGAGGCCCGATCCTAGGCGGTCTGGTGCTGACCTTGGCCGGGGGCGACTCCTGGAGGGCGATCTTTGCGCTGAACCTACCCCTCGGCGGCGCGGCGCTGTGGCTGCTGGCCCGCCACGCCAACCCCGACCAAGGCCGGCCCGGGACGCCGGTGGACCTTTGGGGTGCCTGCCTTGCCACGCTTTGCCTTGGCGCGCTCGCCGTGGCCCTGACCGAGGGCGAGGCGATAGCCCTGCCCGCCGCCTTGGTCTCGGCACTATCAGCGGCGGCCTTCATTTGGCTTGAAGCGCGGATCAAGGCACCGATGATCCGGCTGAGCCTGTTCGCCGACCGCAGCTTCAGCGCGGTCAACCTTGCCACGCTGCTTCTCTACATCGGGCTGAACGGCTTCAGCTTCTATCTGCCGATGACGGCGATTTCCGCTTGGGGCGTCTCGCCGCTTGGCGTGACGGCGGCGTTCCTGCCGGGATCGGTCCTGATCGCCACCCTCTCCTCTCGCGCCGGTCGACTGTCAGACCGGACCGGGCCGGGCTGGCCCCTGACGATCGGCTGCCTGATCGTGGCCCTCGGCTACGGCCTGATCGCCCACTTCGCCCCGGCACAGCACTTCTGGCGCCTGACGGCCCCCTTCTGCATCATCACCGGACTGGGCCTTGCCCTGCTGGTGGCCCCCCTGACCGCCGCCGTCATGGCCCATGCACCGGAAGCGGATCAGGGCGCCGCCTCGGGCATCAACAACGCCACCGCCCGCGCGGCGGCGCTGATCGCCGTGGCACTGATGGGGCGGATCGCCACACTGTCCTATGGGCCCATCTCCGCCGATCTGCCCGGCTTCGCGCTGCCCTATGCCACCGCGGCACACCGGGCCGCCACCTCGCTGGCCTTCTCCCACATCGCCGCCACCTCCTGCGCACTGGCGCTGGCGGCGGCGCTGGTGTCGGCCTTGGGCCTTCTCAGACGATAAGCCTGCGGTACAGATGCCAAGTGGCGTGGCCAAAAAGCGGCAACACCACGAACAGCCCCAGAAATCCAGGCAGCATCGCCAGAAACAGCAACGCCGCAATCAGCGCGCCCCAGCCCAGCATCACCATGGGCGCCGCCGTCACCGCCCGCATCGAGGTGATCATCGCGGTGACGAAATCCACCTCGCGGTCCAACAGCAACGGCAGGCTCACCACCGTCAGACAAAACAACACCGTGGCAAACCCCGCACCCACCAAAGTCCCCATGACCAGCATCGCCATGCCCTGAGGCGTGGTGAAGACCACCAGTGATGAGGTCACATTGGTCAGCGTCGAGGTCCCCAGAAACAGCGCAAAGATCATGTGGCTGAGAAAGTTCCAGAACAGGAAGAAAAGCACGATCACCGCCGCCATCGACGGGATCTGCCGGTCCCTCTGCCGGGCGATCACGCCAAAGACCGCAGCCGGCGACAAGGCCTCGCCCGCCTCGATCCGGCGCGAGATCTCGTAGAACCCGCAGGCAAGGAACGGCCCCAGAATGGGAAACCCGGCCGAGACCGGAATGGTCCACCAAAGCTGTCCCTTCAGCGTGAAAGCCGCCACGATCAGCCAGCCGCCCACCACATAGACCAGCGCAAAAGCCATACCATAGAGCGGCGCCCGGCGAAAATCGCGCCACCCCAGTTGCAAAGCGGCCAGGACGTCAGATCCATCCGCCGCTAAAACCGTCACCTGAACCGGCGACGCCGCTTCCCCCACATCCATCGCATCCCTCCCCCAGACCGCGCGGCAGCGTTCCGCCCGCTTCCCTTTCATTCAGGCCCAAATATCCCACAGGGGCGCGGGGGTGTGAAACCCCCGCTCCGGCGGTGGGCACAAGGCACTGCTGTCTGAGTTCGAGGCTGCAACCGATCAGGTGGCATGCGCAACAGTCCTGACCCGTCAGAGCAAAGATTTTGCGTGCAGATCGGAAACCGCAGCCCTCAGTCTTCGCCCATCGCATCGGCGCGGGACTTGCCCGAGACGTCCTTGGCCAGCGTCGCCGCCATGAAGCGGTCCAGATCGCCGTCCAGCACGCCCTGGGTGTCACTCGTCTCGACCGAGGTCCGCAGATCCTTGACCATCTGATAGGGCTGCAGCACGTAAGACCGGATCTGGTTTCCCCAGCCCGCCTCGCCCTTGCTTTCATGCGCCTCCAGGATGGCCGCGTTGCGCTTGTCGAGTTCCTGCTGGTACAGGCGGCTCTTCAGCGCCTGCATAGCGATGTCGCGGTTCTGGTGCTGGGACTTCAGCGATGACGTCACGACAATCCCGGAGGGGAAGTGGGTGATCCGCACAGCCGAGTCGGTCTTGTTGACGTGCTGGCCACCGGCGCCCGAAGACCGGTATGTGTCGATCCGGATGTCCTTGTCCTGGACGTCGATCTCAATGTTGTCATCCACCACCGGATAGACCCAGACCGAACTGAAAGAAGTATGCCGCCGCGCCGCCGAGTCATAGGGCGAGATCCGGACCAGCCGGTGGACGCCCGCTTCGGATTTCAGCCAGCCATAGGCATTCTTGCCGCTGATCTTGTAGCTGACCGACCGGATGCCCGCCTCTTCGCCTGCGGTTTCGGACTGCATCTCGACCGTATAGCCCTTCTTCTCCGCCCAACGCACGTACATCCGCGAAAGCATGCTGGCCCAGTCGCAGCTTTCCGTGCCGCCAGCACCCGCGTTGATTTCCAGAAACGTGTCGTTGCTGTCCGCCTCGCCATCCAGCAGGGCTTCCAGTTCCTTCTGCGCCGAGAGTTCGACCAGCGCCTTCAAGGCGGCCTCTGCCTCGGTGACGATTTCTGCGTCGCCTTCCGCCTCGCCCAGTTCGATCAGTTCGACGTTGTCGCGCAAGCCGTTGCCAATCAGGTCGAAGGTCGACTGCGCATCGATCAGCCCCTGCCGCTCGCGCATCAGCTTCTGCGCCTTGGCCGGGTCGTTCCACAGGTCCGGCGCCTCCAGCATGGCGTTGAACTCTTCCAAGCGGTGCGGGGCGGTTTCGACATCCATCCGCTGGCCCAGAAGCCGCAGCGATTTCTTGATCGCTTCGACATGGTTGAGGGTTTCGGCGCGCATGGTGGGATTTCCCTATTCGAGTGGGCTGCAAAGGCTGCGGGGGATTTAGCGGCAGACGGCGGGAGGGACAAGGTAGGATGGGCAATTTGCCCATCTAACCTGACGCAGCCCGGCCAGAGGACCGGTCAATAAAGCCCGCCCGAGCTGACGCTGCCGAAGGTGGCCTTCTTCTGCACCTTGGTCGTCTCGCCATTGCCATTGACGACAATGTCGGTCTGTCCTGAAAGATCGGTCTGGTCGGTCTCGCCCACCGCGAACAGCGGCAGGTCCTGCCCCATGCCGAAGCCGCCATCGACCATGGCCCCCAAGCCAAACACCGGCTCTTCGCCATCGCGGAAATATTCCGCCTGCACGTTCGGCCCGGTGGAGCCGTCCGGCAGTTGCGCCCCGGAATAGCGGTCGATGTTGATGAAATGCCCGCCCTCCGGCACCTTGAAGTCCGTGCCACCAAAACGCTTGACCGCCTGCTCCATGAAGGCCTGGAAGATCGGCACGCACAAGGTGCCGCCAAAGGCACCGGGGCCCATGGTGCGCGGGTTGTCAAAGCCCATGTAGCAGCCGGCCACAACGTTGGAGGTGAAGCCTACGAACCACACGTCCTTCGCGTCATTCGTGGTGCCCGTCTTGCCCGCCACCGGCACCGGGAGATGCACACCCGTCGCTGTTCCGCGCAGAATCACACCCTGCATCATCGAGGTCAGTTGATAGGCGGTGATCGCATTCATCACCCGCTCGCGGTTGGTGGTGATATCCAAAGCCATGCCGGCTGGCAGGCTGTCATTGCTGCAATCGGTGCAAGTCCGCGCATCATGGCGGTAGATCGTCTTGCCGTAGCGGTCCTGCACCCGGTCAACCAGCGTCGGCTCCACCCGCTCGCCGCCATTGGCGAACATGGCATAGGCTGCAACCATCTTGAACAGCGTGGTTTCCTGCGCGCCCAGGGCATTGGCCAGCAAGGGTTGCAGATGATCATAAACGCCGAACCGCTCGGCATAGCCGGCGACCGTGTCCATGCCGACCGCCTGTGCGATCCGGATCGTCATCAGGTTCCGGCTCTGCTCGATCCCGGTGCGCATCGGGGTCGGGCCATAGTACTTGTCATGGCTGTTCTTCGGCGTCCAAAGCCCTTGCGGCGTGTCGACCGTGATCGGGGCATCGATGATGATTGTTGCCGGCGTATAGCCCGAATCCAAAGCCGCGGCATAGACAAAGGGCTTGAAGCTCGACCCCGGCTGGCGCGCGGCCTGAGTGGCACGGTTGAAAACAGAATCCTCGTAAGAGAACCCGCCCTGCATCGCGATCACCCGTCCGGTGTTCACGTCCATTGCCATGAAGCCGCCCTGCACCTCGGGCACTTGGCGCAGCGACCAATGGTCCAGACTGCCATCAGCCGCCATCACCGGCATCACCATCACCACATCGCCGACCGAGACCAGATCAGCGGGCACCTTGGCCTTGGCTGACAGCGAGCCGTCGGCGTTGCGCTTGCGCGCCCATTTCACATCCTTGGCGGAAATGACCGCGGGCGCATCTTCGTCCTCGATGCCGACCGAAGCCGTCGTGTCATCCATCGCCAGCACGACAGCGGCCTTCCAGCCCTCCACGTCGCGGGGCAGGCCAGTCACATTGGCCAAGGCCGCACGCCATGCGTCGGCACTCGTATCCCCCAACGCCAGAGTTTTGCCGGTGCCACGCCAGACCCCCTGATCGCGGTCGTATTTCTCCAGCCCGTCGCGCAGCGCCTTGGCGGCGACCTTCTGAAGATCGGGGTCTTCGGTGGCGCGGATCGACAGACCACCCGAGAAGAATTCATTCTCGCCAAAGGTCCCCGACAATTGCCGGCGGATTTCGTCGGTGAAGTAATCGCGCGGCGGCATCGCGTTCCGGTAAGCCGGAATGTCGCCACCCTGCACCGTCTTCAGCGGTTCGGCTTTCGAGGCCTCTCCGGTCGCCTGATCCAGATAGCCGTTTTGCTCCATCTCGTTCAGCACGTAGTTCCGGCGTTCGACCAGCCGCGCCTTGTTGCGGACCGGATGGAATTCGGACGGCGCCTTGGGCAACGAGGCCAAAGTGGCCGCTTCGGCCGGGGTCAACTCGTTCAGCGTCTTGTTGAAATAGGTCTGCGCGGCAGCGGCCACGCCATAGCTGTTCTGACCAAGGAAGATTTCGTTCAGGTAGAGCTCAAGAATCCGATCCTTCGACAGGGTCTGCTCCAGCCGTGTCGCCAGAATGATTTCCTTGATCTTGCGCGCCACCGTCTTGTCGCCCGACAGAAGGAAGTTCTTCGTCACCTGCTGGGTGATCGTCGAGGCGCCCCGCGTGTTCTGCCCGCGGGACCGAATCGCCTCCCATGCCGCCGCAATCATGCCTTGCACGTCATAGCCGGCATGAGTGTAAAAGTGCTTGTCCTCGGCCGAGATGAAGGCGTGCTTGACCAGATCGGGAACATCGCTGATCGGCACGAAAAGCCGCCGTTCTGTGGCAAACTCGTCCATCAACTGGCCTTCAGCGGAGTAAATCCGGCTGATCGTCGGCGGCGCGTACTGGGCAAGGCTTTCATGGCTCGGCAGATCGCGGGAATACATGTAGAAGATGCCGCCCACAGACAGGGCGGCAAACAACAATCCCAAGGTGACCATCGAAAAGACGGCCCCGAACATCGACACGATAAACCTGAGCACGTAGCGCCCCCTTCCAGTCGCGGTCCTTATACAGTGCGCTTCCCGCAATGGTCAAAACGATGACGTGACCCGAAGCAACGTCCCGGTGCAATCCCGCCTATCTTGCCACGCCGCTATTTTCCGGCCCCCGCCTGTGCTGCATCCGCCGCGGCCCAAGCCTTCAACCCCGTCAAAATCGCCTGCGCCATTGCGGCCCGCCACTGCGGGTCCTCCAGATGCGCCAGGTCGCTGGCCGAGGACAGGAAGCCGACTTCCAAGAGGATCGAGGGGATATCCGCCGATTTCAGCACGGCGAAGGCCGCCTCCTGATGTGGGTGGCGATGCATGCGGATGTCCGCCCCCTTGATCGCCTCCACCAAAGCCTTGGCCAGATTGGCGGTGCGCGGCTGAGTCTCGGCGCGCGCCATATCCATCAGCACAGTGGCCACGACATCATCCTGCTGGGTCAGATCGACGCCCGCCAGCAAATCATCGCGGTTGTGCCGCTCGGCCAGGGTGGCGCTGGCCTTGTCACTTGCCTCATCGGCCAGCGTGTAGACCGTGGCACCCACCGCCTCGCCCTCGGCCAAGGCATCGGCGTGCAGCGCCAGAAACACCTGAGCCCCGGCCATATGCGCCACCGAAATGCGGTCCTCGAGCGGTACGAACGTGTCGTCCTCGCGGGTCAGGATCACCTTGAAGCCGCCATCGCGCAGCAAGGCCTCCTTCAACTCGCGGGCAAAGACCATCATCAGCTTGGCCTCCGACTGCCCGCCCGCCTCGGCGCCCGGATCAATCCCGCCATGGCCGGGGTCAAGAACCACGATCAGCGGCCCCGCGCCGCGCGGCGGCACCGGCACCATGGGCGCAGGCTTGGGCAAGGCCCAACCCGGGGGCTCCGGTTCCAGGGCCTTGGCGGCGAACTCCTCCTGCGTGGCGGGCCGCAACAGAATATGCACGGCCGTGTCCGGGCTGGTCACCATCCCGGCCTCCGCGACAAGCATCGGTCCCAAAAGATCGACCACCAGCCGGGACCAGCCTGGCCGGAACACCCCGGCCCGCAAGCCCAGCACATCCGCGCTGTCCTGCTGCATATGGTTCAAGCCCGTCAAGTCCACCTCGCGGAAATCCACGATCAACCGTGGCGGATTGTCCAGCACGCGCGCCCGCCACGGCACCGGCTGACTGATCGTCAGTTGCAGATCAACCCCGGTGGTGGCATCGACCAGGTGGCTTCTTGCCGGGTCCAGCCGCGCCATGGCCGAAAGCGTCTGCGCCTGCACCGCGCCGGACATGACCCAAAGCAGCACCAGAACCAGAAACCGCAAGCCAACCCGCTTCACCCTGGCCCAAATTCCCCGGAGTACAATGCGCAACATGACATGCTCCAGCGCAGGATTTCCGCAAAGAACGCCCGGCCCATGGTCCGACTGGGACCCACCCGCCCCGAGGCGACCAGCCACGCTCACCGCCGCTGACCCATGTAGCCCCGGAGCCGCCGCAGGCCTTCCACGATATCAGCCGTGGCTCTTGCATAGGAAAACCGCAGGGTCCTTGCGCCGCGCACCGGGTCGAAGTCCAGCCCAGGCGTCACCGCCACCCCCGCTTCGGCCAGCAACTCGGCCGAGAAGCCCAGCGAATCCTCGGTAAGATCACTAACGTCGGCATAAACGTAAAACGCCCCATCCGGCGGTGCGATCTTGGTGAACCCCGCCAAAGGCAGTCCCTCCAGCATCAACCGGCGGTTCTCTGCATAGATGGCCCGGTTGGCCTCCAGCTCCTCCACACAGTCCAGCGCCGCCAAAGCCGCCACCTGCGCCACATGCGGCGCGCAGATGAACAGGTTCTGCGCCAGCCGCTCCACCGTGCGGATGTGATCTTCCGGCACCACCATCCAGCCGACCCGCCACCCCGTCATGCTGAAATACTTGGAGAAGGAGTTGATGACGTAAGCCTCATTTCCAATCTCCAGCGCAGAAACCGCCCGCGCGCCATAGTGCAGCCCGTGGTAAATCTCGTCCGACACGAAGTTGATGCCCCGCGCCGCCGAAACCTCCATCAGGGCCGCCAGCGCCGCGCGGTCCAGCATCGTCCCCGTCGGATTGCCGGGCGAGGCCACGATCAGCCCCTGCAGATCCAAGCCCTCCAGATCCTCCGGCACCGGCTGCAAGCGGTTCTCGTCGCGCGACGGGATGCCCACCGGCACCAAATCCAGCGCCTTCAGGATCTGGCGGTAAGACGGATAGCCCGGCTCGCCCAGCCCCACTCGATCCCCACCATCAAACAGTGCTGTGAAGGCCAGAAGGAACGCCCCGGAAGACCCCGAGGTGACAATCACCCGCGCCGGATCAAGCTCCACTCCGTACCAGCGCCGGTAAAGGCCCGCGATCCCGGAGCGCAGTTCGGGAAGGCCCAACGACACCGTATAGCCCAAGGGCAGCGTCAGGGCCCGCGCCACGGCGTCTCGCGCGCCCGCAGGTGCGCCAGTGCCGGGCTGGCCGATCTCGAAATGGATGATGTGACGGCCTGCGGCCTCGGCTTTGGCTGCGGCCTGCACCACATCCATCACAATGAAGGCATCCACCTGCCCCCGTCTTGATCTTATCATGAACCTGCCCCATCCTGCCGCCCCATGTTCCCCCGCGTGCGGCTGCCGTCAAGCCAGCTTACATCCGCGCTCTTCAAAGGTCTGTCATGCGCCGCTTTGCTTTTGCCCTGTCCGCCTGCCTTCTGGCCTCCACCGCCATCGCCGGAGGCCTAGGTGATATGACGCCCGCCGAAAGGAACGCTTTCCAGGCCGAGGTCAAGCAGTACCTGCTCGACAATCCGCAAGTCATCATGGAGGCGATGCAGGTCCTGCAAAGCCGTCAGGATCAGGCCGCGGCCAAGGCCGACACCGACGCCCTGACCACCTATTCCGATGCCATCTACAAGGATCCGGCCTCTTGGGTCGGCGGCAATCCCGATGGCAACATCACCGTGGTCGAGTTCATGGACTACCGTTGCACCTACTGCCGCAAGGCCTATTCCGAGGTCGAGGATCTGGTCAAGACCGACGGCAACATCCGCTTCGTGGTCAAGGAGTTCCCGATCCTTGGCGATGATTCGCTCGCCTCTTCGAAATTCGCCATCGCGGTGCGGTTGTTGCACGGCGATCCGGCCTACAAATCCGTCCACGATGCGCTGATCGTGCTGCGTGGCGCGCCGGACAAGGACACGCTGGGGCGGCTGGCCAAGACGCTGGGCTATGACCCGGCCGAGATCCTCGCCAAGATGGAAAGCCCCGAAGTGATAGACGTGATCAACGCCAATCACGCGCTGGCGGCCAAGCTGAACATCACGGGCACGCCCACCTTCGTGATCGACACCAAGATGCTGCGCGGCTATGTGCCGGAAGATGGCATGAAACAGATCGTCGATCAGGAACGCGCGGGCTAATCCTCAGTCAGTGGCGTTACTCGGGCGGCTGGCGTGCACCAGCCGTTTTTTCATCACCGCCGCGACCCTATCAGCGCTCCACGCCAGTTCGAGAAAATCCAGCATCTTGTGGATCAGCCCGTGGTCGGCGACATAATCTTCGTAGTGCATGTGGATGGTCCGGTCGGAGGAGCGGTCATAATCCGCAAACATCTGATCCGCCTCGCGCAACACAAGCCGGGTTTGGTCGGGTTGGCCGACGGCCATGAAGGAAGACACCAGCACGTCATCGGCCCGGCGGGAATTGAAGACGATGCGGGCCTGCGGAAAGCGGTTCAGCAGAAAATCCATGTAGGGCGCGAAATCGCCCTTCGCGATGGACAGCGAAGTGTAACGGATCTCCTTGAACCCGATGACCTGCGCCGCCGGGTCGGGCACCAGAACATCGCGGACAAAGGCGTTGAGCAAGGTCGCGTCAAACCGCCGCGCCTTGATTTCGTTGAAGCCGAACCACGGATGATCCGGCAAACGTGGCGCCGGATCTTTCGCGCGCGAGCGGATCGCCTGATTGGCACAGCTGAGTGATCTGTACAAGAAATACAAGACGTTGCCGTTCTCCCCCCTGATCTGGGTGCCGGGGGTGGAGTTGAGCACACTTTGCAACAGCGTCGAGCCGCTGCGGCCATAAGTCACCACGAAGACATAGCGATACCGGTCCAGAAGTGGCTTCGCCCCATCGGATTGCCCCGTCGCAGGTCTTGCGGCCTCAGGCTCCGTGGCCTCTGGCGTTTCGGAGGTCATCAAACAGACTTCAGGCGGTCTGACGCATCGACAGGACCCTTTTATTCGGCGGCAAGCGCTTCAAGTTCGGCGGCTTTCTGTTCAACCAGTTCGACGATGTGATCGACCATCTTGTCGTTGCCCATCGTATGGGCCTGTTTGCCCGCCAGATAGACCATGCCCTTGCCCGCGCCACCGCCGGTAAAGCCAATGTCGGTCATCAGCGCCTCACCGGGGCCGTTCACCACACAACCGATGATCGAAAGGCTCAGCGAGGTGGTGATATGAGCCAGTCGCTCCTCCAGCGCCGAGACGGTCTTGATCACGTCGAAGCCCTGCCGCGCGCAAGAGGGGCACGAGATGATTGTGACCCCCCGGTGCCTCAGACCCAGGCTCTTCAGGATTTCAAAGCCGACCTTGACCTCTTCCACGGGGTCGGCCGACAGGCTGACGCGGATCGTGTCTCCAATTCCGCTCCACAGCAGATTGCCCAGACCGATTGCGGATTTGACGGTGCCCGAGGTCAGGCCACCGGCTTCCGTGATCCCCAGATGGATCGGCGCATCCGTCACCGTTGCCAATTGCTGATAGGCCGCCGCCGCCATGAACACATCCGAGGCCTTCACGGAAATCTTGAACTCGTGAAAATCGTTGTCCTGCAGCAGTTTGATGTGATCCATGCCGGATTCCACCATGGCATCCGGGCAAGGCTCGCCATATTTCTCCAGCAGATGCCGTTCCAACGACCCGGCATTGACGCCGATGCGAATGGAACAGCCATGGTCCTTGGCGGCCTTCACGACCTCCGCCACACGGCGCGCGTCGCCGATGTTTCCGGGATTGATACGCAAGCAGGCCGCACCCGCCTCCGCCGCTTCGATCGCGCGTTTGTAGTGGAAATGGATGTCGGCCACGATCGGCACCGGGCTTTCGGCGACGATGGCTTTCAGCGCGCGGGTGCTGTCCTCGTCCGGTGTGGAAATCCGCACGATATCGGCCCCGGCCACGGCGCAGCGCTGCACCTGTTCCAGCGTGGCCTTGATGTCCGAGGTGATCGTGTTGGTCATCGTCTGCACCGAGATTGGCGCATCGCCCCCCACCAGCACGCGGCCAACGCGGATCTGACGGCTGACCCGCCGCTCAATGTTGCGCCAGGGGCGGATCGGATTGTGGGTCATGGCTGTTCCTCGTGTTCGCTCAAACCAAGATAGGCGGAGACCAACGGGGCCGCAACGTCAGACCTTCGGTTTTGTCGTTCAGTTCTGCGGCGCCTTGGCAGCCGCGGTGTCGACCACGGGGGCCACCTGCGTCGCCTCCGCGACATTGACGAAATGCGCAAGATCGGCATCACCCGACAGATCGGCCAACTGAAACGTGGTGGTCAGCGAATTCACATCCAGCGCAAGATTCTTGACCACGGCGCTGCCGGGCGACGCCGGGCCATAGGTCTTGCCATTCACCGCGAAATAAACCGAGCCTGAATTGCCCGCCCGCAGCACCGGCGCCTGCGCCAGGGCCGGAACCGTATAGCGTTCACCGGCGTCGAGGATCTTCTCGAAGATCACCGTACCATCCACCGCCGACACCCGCACCCAAGACGGGCGCACGGCCAGAATTTCCACACCCGGCGCCGCATCGGCCACGACCTGCACGGGCGTGTCAGGCACCGCCGCCTGAGCGGCCGCCTGATCAACGACGCTGGCCGAAGCCGGGTTCGCTTCGTCATTCGGGTTGATCGCTGCAATCGGTCCATCGCGCGGGGTCAGCACCGGTACATTCAGCGCCTCGGGCCGGTAGAGCATATCCGCCGCAGCCCCAGTCGCATCCGCCGTCTGCTCGGGCACCGGGGCCGAACGGACCAGCGGAGCATCGCCCTTGACATTGCCCAAGGGGTCAATCTCTGCCACCACCGCCGGCGCCTCGTTCACCGGGGCCAGTTGCACGCGTTGCACTTCCTGCAACACCGACCAGCCGCCATAGCCCAATGCGCCAATCAGCGCGATCAGCACGGCGAAAGAGCCGACAGCCCCCGGCTCCAGCTTGGCAAACAGGCTTTCGCCCTGCGGGATGAAGCTGGAATGCACGAAGGGATCGCGCTGTTCCAACGGCACCCGGTTGCGCGCCGCCTTGATCATCTGACCCGAGGCGGCAGCCGACATGCCATGCGCCACTTCGAATTTCGCCTCAACGCAGAACCGCGCAAAGGATCCCTCAGGGTCCATGCCCAGATAGCGCGAGTAAGACCGGACATAACCCGCCACGAAACCTGGCGATTCAAAGGCCGAGGCGTCGGCGTTTTCGATGGCGGCGATGTAGGACGCTTTGATCTTCAACTCGCGCTGCACATCAAGAAGTGATTTGCCAAGAGTGGCACGTTCGCCTCTCATCAAGTCGCCGAGCCGCAATTCGAAGTCATCAAAGCCCTTTGGCCCCTCCAACTCCGGCGTCGGTGTGCGGATTTTCCGCCCGATCATGCGCCCTGCCCCATCACTGCCCCGTCTTGATCCTGAGTCGCCGTTAAGACACGACTCATGGCCGCCCGTATTCCGCAAAGGCTAGCACAGGGCAAGCCTCTTTGCATATGCAACATGCCTCAGGCGGAGGCTTGCGCGCGATTTAGCGCACAATGTTGCCAAAGACTGTCCATCGCCTTGACCAGCCTGTCAATTTGCCCTGCATCATGCACTGGCGAGGGGGTGAAGCGCAGCCGTTCCGTGCCGCGCGGCACGGTCGGGAAGTTGATCGGCTGGACATAGATGCCGTAATCCTCCAGCAGCATGTCGGACAGCATCTTGCAATGGATGGGGTCGCCCACGTGCACCGGCACAATATGTGACCCATGATCGAAGATCGGCAGGCCCAGACCCTTCAACCTCATCTTCAGAATCCGGGCGTTCAACTGCTGCGCATCCCGCAGATATTGCGCCGTTTTCAGGAACCGAACCGAGGCCGCAGCCCCTGCCGCAACCGTGGGAGGAAGCGAGGTGGTGAAGATGAAACCGGGGGCATAAGACCGCACCGCATCCACCATTTTCGCACTCGCAGCTATGTAGCCACCGAATACCCCGTATGCTTTCGCGAGGGTCGCGTTGATGATGTCGATGCGGTGCATCTGCCCGTCACGTTCCGCCACGCCAGCGCCCCGGGGCCCGTACATGCCCACGGCGTGAACCTCGTCGATATAGGTCAGGGCGTTGAATTCTTCGGCCACATCGCAGATCGCCTTGATCGGCCCGAAGTCACCATCCATCGAGTAGACCGATTCGAAGGCGATCAGCTTCGGCGCTGCAGGATCGTCCTTGGCCAGCAGTTCGCGCAGGTGCGCCACGTCATTGTGCCGGAAGATCCGCTTCTCGCCACCGCCGCGCCGCACGCCTTCGATCATCGAGGCATGATTGAGCGCATCCGAGTAAATGATAAGCCCCGGAAAGATCGCCCGCAGGGTCGACAGGGTGGCGTCATTGGCGACATAGGCCGAGGAAAACACCAAGGCCGCCTCTTTCCCATGCAGGTCGGCCAGTTCCGTCTCAAGCCGCTTGTGATAGACCGTGGTGCCAGAGATGTTGCGCGTCCCGCCCGAACCTGCACCCGACACATCCAGCGCCTCGTGCATTGCCGCCAGCACCACCGGGTTCTGGCCCATGCCGAGATAGTCATTGCCGCACCAGACGGTGATCTCCCGCGTCGTGCCATCGGGCCTGTGCCAGTTGGCGTGCGGGAAATGGCCCCGCTGCCGTTCGATGTCGATGAAGGTACGGTAACGGCCTTCATCATGCAGGCGTTGCAGGGCGGTGTCGAGCGCGGAAGTATAGGTCATCTTGGTCTCCTGTCCGCAGCTAGACTGCGGCACAATCCTTGCGGTGCCTTTGATGTGCATCAAAGCCGCTTCAAGCGACAGATGGCAATTTGCCACCCCCGCCGGGTTTCATCGAACGTCAGGGCTTGGGGCCGATCTCCAGCACCAGAACGCAGGGCTTGCCCACCTTGCCGCGTTTGGCGTCGCAGGCCTCCAGCACCGCTTTGGCAGCGGCCTTCGCATCCGGAAAGTCGCTGAGAGCAATGGCCGTATCAGTGGGCGCGCCGTCTTTCAGGAAGCCATCTGCAGGTGCCAGCGCCATGGCCGAGTAATGCGACTTGTCACCCGGCACGAAAACCGCCAGCGCCTGCGAATTGCTGGCCACAGTGCGCAATACTTTCAATTCGTCGTCTTTCAGGAAAGGCTGGACATGCAGCGTGATCTGCGCGCCGTCCAGCGAGCCGACCTCGACTGGCACGTCCTTGGCGAAAGCCGTGCCCGCGAATGCCACCATAACCAGACCCAGTCCCAACAGCTTGCGCATTGCCCGCTCCATCTTTCGTTGTCGGTCACTTAGCGTGAAATTCCCTGTCTGGACAGTCCCCGCACGCCTGTTAGGCTTGCGCCTGCCTATCACAAGATGGAGACCACGATGACCCTTGCGCCCGTATTGGACCAGATCGACGCGACATTGCCCGAGGCGATAGATCGCCTGATCGACCTTCTGCGCATCCCCTCCATCTCGACCGATGCAGCCTACAAGCCCGATTGCGCGCGGGCAGCCGATTGGCTGGTGGCCGATCTTGCCGCCTTGGGCTTTGACGCCACCAGCCGCCCGACATCCGGCCATCCGATGGTCGTGGCCCATGGCGGCGAGGGCTCCGGCACCCATCTTCTCTTCTACGGCCACTATGACGTGCAGCCGGTCGACCCCCTGTCGCTCTGGACCCGCGCCCCCTTCGATCCCGCAATCGAGGAAACCCCCAAGGGCCGCATCCTGCGCGGCCGAGGCGCGTCCGATGACAAGGGCCAGTTGATGACCTTCATCGAGGCCTGCCGCGCCTGGAAAGCCGTCCACGGCACCCTGCCCGGCAAGCTGACGATCTTTCTGGAGGGCGAAGAGGAATCCGGCTCCCCTTCCCTCATCCCCTTCCTCAAAGCCAATGCCGAGGAACTGAAAGCCGACGTCGCCCTGATCTGTGACACCGGCCTGTTTGAAAGCCGCGCCCCGGCCATCACCACCATGCTGCGCGGGCTCTTGGGCGAGGAACTGACCATCCACGCCGCCTCCCGCGACCTGCACTCTGGTATGTATGGTGGCCTGGCACAGAACCCGATCCACATCCTGTCGAAGATCCTCGCCGGTCTGCACGACGCAGAAGGCCGCGTTCAGGTGCCGGGCTTCTATGACGGCGTCACCGAACTGTCGGACGAACTGCGCAGCC